>CAYNGG010000128.1:0-10079 GCA_964396575.1 uncultured Desulfobacteraceae bacterium
ATGACGGCTTCGCCCATCAAGCTGATCTCCTGGAACGTCAACGGCCTTCGGGCGGCCCTTAAGAAGGGCTTTGTGGAATCCATCCGGGGCCTCGACGCCGACATCGTGGCCATTCAGGAAACCAAGCTCCAGGCCCCGCAGCTCACCGACGCAATGACCCGGATCGACGATTACACGGCCTTCTGGTCCCACGCCAGCGTCAAGAAAGGTTACAGCGGCGTGGGGGTTTACACCCGGCTGACCCCGGAATCGGTCCAGGAAGGGTTCGGCCATCCGGAGTACGACAACGAGGGCCGGGTGCTCCGGCTCGACTTTCCGGACTTCAGCTTTTTCAACGTCTATTTCCCCAACGGCCAGATGAACGACGAGCGGCTACGGTACAAGCTCGACTTCTACCGGGACTTCTTCGACCACGCCGACGGCGTGAGGAAGGCCGGTCGGCCGGTGGTGATCGCCGGTGATTTCAACACCGCTCACAACGAGATCGACCTGAAAAATTCCAAGTCCAACGAAAAGCGGTCGGGATTTCTTCGGGTCGAGCGGGACGTCCTCGACCGGCTTGTGGAAAACGGCTATCTGGACACTTTCCGGCAACTCCACCCCGAGACCGTCAAGTATTCCTGGTGGTCCTACCGCTCTGCCGCCCGCCGGAAGAACGTCGGGTGGCGGATTGACTATTTCTTTGTGAGCCGGGACCTTATCGACGGCGGCCGGGTGATCTCGGCCTTTATCGACAACGAGGTTTACGGCTCCGATCACTGCCCGGTGGGGCTGGAGCTGGTTCGGGGCTAGGCGTCAAGGCTGATGGCGCTTGACAGGGCCCCCGATTCTCACTACCTTTTGTCTATTTTCGCCCCCCGTGAGGCATCCGCCGCACGGGGCTCAATGACAACCGCCATTTCATGCAACCGGAGACCTGCCATGCGGATCGCCTTTCCCGTTAATGATGACCGGGGCCTCCACAGCCCCGTACATGATCACTTCGGCACGGCCGAGCGCTTCATTATCGTCAACGCCGACGACCGGACGGTCAGAAGCGTCGAAAACGCCGACCGGGACCACGAGCACGGTCACTGTCAGCCGCTGTCCGCCTTTGCCGGGGTCCCGGTGGACGCCGTGGTCGTCGGCGACATCGGGGCCGGTGCCCTGCGCGGCCTGACCGACGGCGGAATTCAGGCTTTCCGGGCCGTCGAGGGCACGGTGGCCGACAACCTGAGCCTCATCGCTTTGAACCGGCTCCCGGCCTTTCCCCGGCACCATACCTGCTCCGGGGACTGCCATCACTAACCCGGCCGCCCGCCATGCCCGGCGGACCCGACAATAAGGAGGCCCCCATGCCCCTGTTCGATTATCTCTGTATCGATTGTGGAACGGTCACCGAGGTCCTGATTTCCGGTGACACCACCACCGACACCTGCTCCAATTGCGGGAGCGCCAATCTCAAACGGCTCCTGTCCGCCCCGTCGTCACTCACCGGAGCGTCCCGTCAATCGATGCCCGGACCCGGTGACACCGCCTGCTGCGGGTCCTCGCCCACTCACGCCGGATGCGCCGGCCCGGGGAGCTGCTGCGGCAAGGGACCGGCCTGACCCGGCCCCATGAGCGATTATCATCGGGAGCAGCTCGAGACTCTGTCGGCGGTCCTCGACCATCTCCGGGCCATGCCGCCATCGGCGGTGGGCGACCTCCACGATCGGATCGAGGACTATCTGGCCTTCCGCCGGGAGGTGGACGACTTTCTGGAGGCGCACCTGTCGGCCGTCTGCACCCGGAGCTGTTTCGAGGACAATCAGAGCGCCTGTTGCACCCGTGAGGGGATCATCACCTTTTTCGCCGACGTGGTGATCAACGCCCTGGTCTCGCCGGAAGAGGAGCTGATGCCCCTTTTCGAGGTCCTCAGCCGGCCCAATCCGGGGTTCAAATGCGTTTACCTGGGGCCAGCGGGATGTTTGTGGCGGGTCAAGCCCATTGTCTGCGCGATGTTTCTCTGCGACCCGGCCCAGGCGGCGGCCTTCCATTCGGCTCCAGACGCCCGGCGGACCTGGGAAGCGCTCAAGGGCCGCGAGAAAACCTTTACCTGGCCGGACCGGCCGGTCCTCTTCGACGACCTCGAGGCCCGGTTTCTGGCCCGGGGGCTGCAATCGCCCCTGATGTACAATCACAACAGCCCCGGCCTGCTCCGGATCAAAGCCCAAGCCGGGGTGGCCAGCGGATACGAACGGCGGCCCCGGCGCCGCCGACCGAACTACTCAAAATCAGCGGGATGAGACTGAGATGAAAGACGAGCGGGGACATTTCTACTACCCCTTTCCCCAAAACCGCCGGATTCGGATGTACGTCCGGGAGGCCGGCGGCGAGATCGAGTTCCGGATGTGGAGCGCCGATGACGAGAAGATGTGGGCCTCCCACGGCTGGATTCCCTACGGGGCCATCCAGGAGGCAACGTCGATCTACGACGGCAAAGGGGGCTTTGACCCTCGAGAGGCTTATGACCTGGACATGGCTCACGAGCTGATCCGGGGCCGGGACTGATCTTCCCCTGCCCCGTCCCATACAAAGGAGCGCGCCATGAAGCGATGGATCACCCTGGTTGCGGCCGGGACCCTTTTGATGGGGATGGTGATGGGCTGTGCATCCGGCCGGACCAGCACGCCCGCCGCCCCGGTTTCAGGAGCGGATGCGGCTTCCCCTTCGGCCGAGGACACGACCACGACACCGGACCCCAAAAGCTTCGACCTCATCCACGAGGCCGTCGTCCGGGCCGAAGCCACCGGTCGGCTCGCCGGCGGACGGATTCGCTACGAGGTCATCCTCTCCGATGCCTCGATCCCGTTCGCATATCACAAGGGAAGCCTGTCGGACGGCGTCCGGACCGCTCTGGACATCTTCGCCCGGCGGTTCATCCCCGCCCCCGATGCCGTTTACATCGAAATCCAGGGCCACACCGACGCCATCGGATCCGAGGCTTACAACCAGGCCCTCGGCCGGGAGCGGGCCGAATCGGTCCGCCGCTATCTCAACGTCAAGCACCGACTTCCCATCCAGCGGATGAACGCCTTTTCCTACGGCGAAACCCAGCCGGTGGCCGACAATGAGTCCCCGGCCGGCCGGGCCAAAAACCGCCGGGTGGTCCTCCTGGTGATGGAATAGGCCAAGGAGCGATCCATGCCCCTCCACCGATCCCCCCGCGTCCGGGCCGCCGGAATCCTCCTGGGCCTGAGCTTCGCCCTGCTTTTCAGCATCCGCCTGGGAGCTTTCTCCGGCGCCGATTCCGGCCCGGCCGATTCGGCCCCGGTTGCCGTCGAGGCCCGGGACACCTGGATGAACGTCTTTCAAAACGGCCGGAAGACCGGGTTCGCCCATTCGACCCTCACCCCCTCCGACGACGGCTACCGCCTCACCGAATCGGTCTTCATGCGGATCAACACCCTCGGCACCACCCAGAGCATCCGACTGGACACCAAAGCGGCCGTTGCCCCGGACTTTACCCTCCGCGAGATCGACTTCTCGGTCTCCTCCGGCCCGTTCCGGATGGACGCCGAGGGGACGGTGGAAGCGGATCGGCTCCGGCTCACCATGGGCCCTGAAGGCGAGGGACGGACGACGGAGATCCCCTTTGACCAAAAGCCCTATCTCATGGCCAGCATCGTCGATGCGGTCCGGGCCGGGGACATCGAAACCGGGGAAACCCGGACCTTTCCGATCTTCGATCCGGCCGTCATGGGCGTGGCCGAGGCCACGGTCCGGGTGGGCGGCAAGGATTCGATCACCGTCTCCGACGTCGAATACACCGCCACCCGGATGACCGTGAGCTACAAAGGAATCACCCAGACCGCATGGATCGCCGAGTCGGGGGAGGTGGTCCTGGAGGAGGCAGGGGTCATGGGTATTCGGCTGGAGAAAACCAGCCAGACGGACGCGCTCTTCAACCTCCCGGTGGAAGGGGGCGAGGACCTCACCCGGACCATGGCGGTCCCCATCGACCCGCCCCTGCCCGATCCGGCGACGCTCACCATGCTGAAGGTCCGGATCGAGGGGATAGAGGATTTGGCCGATCTGGCCCTCGACGGCGAGCGGCAGGAATTGGACGGCCGGACCCTCACCATCACCCGGGAGTCAATGGCCGGCCCGACCGAGGCCCAGATGGACCCCGGCCCGGACCTGGCCCCTCACCTGGCCCCGGCCCCGTTCATCGAATCGGACCACCCCGAGATCGTCGGCCTGGCCGAGCGGCTCACCGGCCCGGACCAGCCCCCGGTCGAACGGGCGGAGCGCATCCTGGACTGGATGGCCGAAAACATCGAGAAGCGGCCCGTCCTCTCCCTGCCCGACGCCATCGACACTTTGAAGAACCGGGCCGGGGACTGCAACGAGCACGCCGTGCTCCTGGCTGCCCTGGCCCGGGCCGCCGGCATCCCCGCTCGGGTCGAAGCCGGCCTCGTCCACCACGATGGGCGGTTCTATTACCACGCCTGGAACCGGCTCTATTTGGGCCGATGGATCACCGCCGACGCCACCTTCGGCCAGATGCCGGCCGACGTGAGCCACATCCGGCTGGTGGTGGGCGCCGGGGCCGAGCAGCTCGATCTCCTCCGGGTCATCGGGAAAATCCGCCTGACGCTGATCGACACCGCTCCATGATCACCCTCGACGACATCACCAAGCGCTACGCCGATTTCACGGCGGTCTCCGACCTGACCCTCAGAGTCCCGGCCGGGGAGATCTTCGGGTTTATCGGCCCCAACGGCGCCGGAAAGACCACCACCCTCCGGATCATGGGGGGCGTCCTGGCGCCATCGGCCGGGACGGTGACGGTGGCCGGCATCCGGATGGACCAGCATCCCGAAACGGCCAAACGGCACATCGGCTTTATCCCGGACCGGCCCTACCTCTACGAAAAGCTCACCGGAATGGAGTTTCTCCGGTTCACCGCCCGCCTCTACGGGGTGGACGAAGATGCCTTTTTCCGCCGGGCCGAAGCGGAGCTGGCCCGGTTTTCCCTGGCCGACTGGCCGGACGAGCTCATCGAGTCCTACTCCCACGGGATGAAGCAGCGGCTGATCCTCGCCTCGGCCCTGGTTCATGACCCGTCGGTCATCATCGTGGACGAGCCCACCGTCGGGCTCGACCCCGCCGCCATCCGGCTCTTAAAGGACCTCTTCCGGAGGCTCGCCGGCGACGGAACCACCATCTTCATGTCCACCCACAGCCTCAACGTGGCCGAAGAGATCTGCGACCGGATCGGGGTCATCCACCACGGGCGGCTCATCGCCACCGGGACCGTCGAGGAGCTCCGTCGGCAGGCCGAGGTCTCCGATGCCGACCTGGAACGGGTCTTTTTGCGCCTGACCGCTGAAGGGGCGATGTAGCCGGTCATGCGGACCGTCGCCCTGCTCCTTTCCCCCAGGCTCCTGTCGGCCAAAAACCGGAGCCGCTCGGAAGCCGGGGGCAGTTGGCTCCGGGTGGCGGTCCTGGGCACGGTGGGGACGGTCTTCTGGGCCGGGATCTTCGCCGTCACCCTCAAGGTCCTCTTCTACTTCCGGGGCATCGAGGAAGTCGGCGAGGTCATCGCCTTTAAGCTCCTGTCGATGCTCCTGATCACCGCCCTGGCGCTTCTGATTTTCAGCGCCATCCTGACGGCCCTCTCCCGGCTCTACCTCTCCCGGGACCTCTCCCTCGTCCATTCCCTGCCGGTCCCGGCCCACCAGGTCTTTGTCGCCCGATGGATCGACGCCACCGTGGAAAGCGCGTGGATGGTCGGAGTTTACGCTCTCCCGGTCTTCATCGGCTACGGGATCGTCTGGGAGGCCGCGGCCGGCTATTACCTCGTCATGATCACCAACCTCCTCGGGCTCTGTTTGGTCGCGTCATCCCTGTCCGCCCTGTTGGTCATGGCCGCCGTGATAGTCATCCCGGCCAGCCGGATGCGCGGCATCTTCGTCTTTCTGGGGATCGCCGCCTTTGTGGTTCTCTACCTGGCCATCCGGCTCCTCAAGCCGGAGCAGCTCGTTGACCCGGACGTCTTCATCACCGCCCTTGTTTACCTGAAGAACCTCGAGACCCCGGCATCGCCCCTGCTCCCGAGCACCTGGGCTTACGACAGCCTCCGGACGGCCCTGTCGGGCCAATTCGGTCCGGCGGTCTTCCACCTGAGCCTGCTGGCGAGCTTTGCCGGGCTGATGGTCTGGATCATCGTCGTGATCGCCGACCGGATCTACTTTTCCGGGTATTCCAAGACTCAGACGGCGGCGGTCCGGCTCATCGGCCGGCGCCAGGGTCCCAATCGGCTGCTGGCCCGGCTCCCCGGGCCGGTCCAGGCCCTGGCGTCCAAGGAGATCAAGACCTTTTTCCGGGACCAGACCCAGTGGTCCCAGATCTTTCTCATCGCGGCCCTGGTGATCATCTACGTTTACAACTTCAAGGTCCTGCCCCTGGATCGGGCTCCCGTCCGGACGGTTTATCTCCAGAACCTGCTGGCCTTTTTAAACATGGGCCTGGCCCTCTTCGTTCTCACCGCCGTGACCGCCCGGTTCGCCTTTCCGGCGGTGAGCATCGAGGGGCCGGCCTTCTGGATCATCCGGTCGGCCCCGATCCCCATCCGGACCTTTCTCCGGATCAAGCTCGCCGTTTACTACCTGCCGCTTTTGATCCTGACCGAAATCCTGGTGATCGCCACCAACATCCTGCTCCAGGTCACCCCCTTCATGATGGCCCTCTCAGTGGCCACCGTCTTTTTCATGGTCCCGGCGGTGGTCTCCCTCGGGATCGGCTTCGGGGCCGCCTACCCCGACTTCGGCGCCGAAAACCCGGCCCAGACCGTCACATCCTACGGCGGGGTCCTCTTCATGATCCTGGCCGCCGGGCTGATCGCCGCCGTGATCCTCCTCGAGGCCGGACCGGTTTACCGGATCTTCATGGCCGGCATCCACGACCGGCCCCTGACGGCTCTGGAGCGGCTCTGGACCGTAGCGGCCTTTGCCCTGGCCTTCGGCCTGAGCATCGCCGGGGTCCTGTTTCCCCTGAAATTTGGTGAAAGGCGGCTTGACAGGCTTCGAGCCAGAGGGTAGCGGGACCGGCCCATCAGTCGTTATCCCCATCCAGAAAGCCGCCCAATGACCCGAGGATCGACCCCTCGCCCCGGCTGCCGCCGCGCTGGGGAGCGGCCTGGAGCATCCGGCCGGCCAGGCGGGAAAAGGGCAGCGACTGGAGCCAGACCCGGCCCGGCCCCCCGAGAATGGCAAAGAAAAAGCCCTCCCCGCCGAAGAGCATGGTCTTGACCCCGCCGGCCCGCTCGATCTCGAAATTCACGGAAGCCTCGAAGGCCACCACGCAGCCGGTATCCACGTGGAGCACCTCGCCCTCGGCCAGTTGACGCTCCACCACCGTGCCCCCGGCGTGGAGAAAGGCCATGCCGTCGCCGTCGAGCTGCTGCATGATGAAGCCCTCACCGCCGAAAAGGCCGGTCATGATCTTCCGCTGGAGGTAGATCCCTATCTGAACCCCCTTGGCCGCGCAGAGAAAGCTGTCCTTCTGGCAAACCAAACGTCCCCCCACCTCGGGGAGCCGGACCGGGACGATGTTCCCCGGAAACGGGGCCCCGAAGGCCACGTGAGCCTTGCCCTCCCCGGTATGGGTGAAGACGGTCATAAAGAGGCTCTCCCCGGTGAGGAGCCGCTTGCCCGCGCCAAAGAGCTTGCTCATGAACCCGCTCCCGGCGCTGGTCTCCGAGCCGTCCCCGAAGATGGTCTCCATCTTGACGGCCGGGGCCTTGTACATCATCGCCCCGGCCTCGGCCACCGCGCTCTCATCGGGGTCGAGCTCCACCTCCACGAACTGCATCTCCGCGCCGAAAATCCGGAAATCAATCTCGTCGGCCCGGCTCGTCCGGCCGCCGGGCGTGGCCGGCCCCGGTCCCACCGGCGGGGTCGGGGCCGATTGAGCCCCCTTCCCGGCCAGCTCGGGGACTTCGGCGATGGGTTTCCAATCCGAAAAGCCCTCCCGCCAGGCATACCCGTCCGGGTTCATCCGGGCCTGAAAGATCGCCTGACTCTCGTCCATGGGTCCTGCTTGCTTGCCGTCACGGCTGAGATACCATTGGGTCATCCGTCCCGCCTTTCGTTAAACGGTTTACGCTCATTGACTCCGCTCCGGAAGACCGCCACTTCCGCCGCCGGTCCCCGGTTCCGGACATGATGCACCGGTTGGGGCGCCATGGCAAGATTTAGAGGAAAAAGGGTCACGGGCGAAGCCGGTCGATGAATTTGAGATGGGCCTTGGGGAGGGGATAGCGGTCGAGGGCGGTGGGCCGAATCCAGCGGTGGGCCGTCGGCCCGTTCCGTCGGACCCGTCCGGATGTGTAGCGGCAGACGAAGACATCCATCTCGATCCGGAAATGGGTGTAGGCGTGGCGGACCCGAGCCAACCGGCGCTCGACCTCGACGTCCAGGCCGGTCTGCTCCCGGACCCGCCGCCGGCAGGCGGTTTCGGCCGACTCCCCGGTCTTCATGGCTCCGCCGGGAAACTCCCAGAGCCCGCCCAGGAGCCCCTCCGGCGGCCGCTGGGTGATCAAAACCCGGTCCCCCTTGAAAACCACCCCGGCCACCAGGTGATGCAGCGGGGTTTTCCGCCGAGGAACCCGCACCGGAAACCGATGGGTCTCCCCGGCGGCGGCGGCCTCGCAGCAATCCCGGAGGGGGCAGTCCGGACAGAGTGGCGTCCGGGGACGGCAGACCAGCGCCCCCAGCTCCATCACCGCCTGGTTGAAGGTCCCCGGCCGGTCCCGGTCCAGGAGCCGGTCGGCCAGCCCGTCGAACCGCCGTTTGGCCCCGGCGTCATTGACCGGGGCATCCACCCGGCACAACCGGGCCAGGACCCGCTTGATATTCCCGTCCACCACCGCTAAAGGCTCACCAAAGGCGATGCTCATCACCGCCGAGCCGATGTAAGGCCCCACGCCGGGCAGGGAGCGGAATTGATCGGCCTCCCGGGGGACATCTCCCCCGTATCGGGCGGACACTATCCCGGCGGCCCGGTGAAGGTTTCGGGCCCGGGCGTAATAGCCGAGCCCCTCCCACGCTTTGAGGACTTCCCGGAGATCAGCCGCCCCCAACGCCGAAACGTCCGGAAACCGCCGGATGAACCGCTCATAATAGGGCAAAACGGTCTTGACCTGGGTCTGCTGAAGCATCACCTCGGAGACCCAGATCCGGTAAGGGTCATCCGTCTCCCGCCAGGGCAGCGGCCGATGGGCCTCGCCATACCAGCGGATCAGCGCCTCCCGGACCGTTCGGATTCGTTCCGGCGTCAGGCCGCCGTCGAGTGGATGGTCTTCTTGTATGTTCATGGCCCATTTAAGGTAGGGCCAAACGAGATTTTTTCAAGCGCCGTCCAGTTCGGCGTTGACAATCACTCCCAGATTGCTTATCAATGGGTTTTGTCGATATGCGCCCGTAGCTCAGCCCGGATAGAGCGCCGGACTACGAATCCGTAGGCCGCAGGTTCGAATCCTGCCGGGCGCACCAGGAACGCCAAGGGGCTAACCCATCACCGGTTAGCCCCTTTTTGTGTTGAGCCGAAAGGGGCATAGGACGCGAACTAGTCTCAAAACCTGATGAATGGCGATGGAGCAGCGCGGCTGAAAGCCGCCAGGACCCGCTTACCCCTCCGATCTCTATGGCTTTTCAATAATTTTATGATTTTTCCGTCATAATCACTAAGATTCTGCAAGGCTCATCCAGCCGGCGGATTTCGATTAAATCGTTTAATTTCAAATAGATAAAATTTTTCATGTGAATTGGCACGGCGTATGCTTACTATTAAATTAAACTCGACTTTGGCCACATTTCTTCCTTCAAATGGCTTTTGTAACCAATCGGCCTATTCAGATCCTTACATAATACCCCCTCAACCCTATTTTACCCCGATTGTTATTGACCTACCAAACGCCAAAGTCGAGTTTTGACTTTTGGTCTTTCTGAAAGCCTCGAGGCTTCATTTGACCAAGAGAAGGGGCAGCCTGCTGGCTGCCCCTTCTTTTTTGTATCCATTCGTGGTTCTACTCTCTGAAGCTCAGTTCCCGC
>CAYNGG010000129.1:0-10035 GCA_964396575.1 uncultured Desulfobacteraceae bacterium
GTGCATATAGCCTGGGGGACGGAAACCAACGGATGCCCCCTGAAGGTAGCCTGGGCTTTCAACACCAGGAAAATCCATTTTAATGCCCGGAGGTGATCGCGCGCCAGCCCCGATCATGTGGGTTTACTTACAATTCTCTGAAAAAGGAATCGCAACCAATATGATGGAGACCATGAGACTGATCATCGTCGCGGTGGGGGGACAGGGCAACCTCCTGACCGCTCGAGTCATCGGCGAGGCCGCCCTGGCCGCCGATATCCCGGTGCGGATGAGCGAAATTCACGGCATGGCCCAGCGGGGCGGGGTGGTGGAGTCGGCCATCGTTTTCGGCGATGCGGACAGCCCCATCATTTCGGACGGCGAGGCCGACCTCCTGGTGGGATTCGAGCCATCGGAGACCCTCCGGGGCCTGCCGAGATGTAATTCGAAGACGGTGGTGGTGACCAACGTGGCCCCGACACCGCCCTTTACGGTGGCCATCGGACGGGGCGTTTACCCGGACCTGGCCGAGATCGATCGGCTCCTCCGGGAGAAGACGGCCCGAGTGGTGTCCCTGGACGCCGCGGCCCTGGCCCGCGAGGCCGGCAACCTCATGGCCGTCAACATGGTCCTCCTCGGAGCCGCCGCCGGCACGGACAAGCTTCCCCTCACCCCGGCGGACCTGGAGACGGCCATCGAGACCCGGACCCGGAAGGACTTTGTGGAAACCAACCGCCGGGCCTTTGCACTGGGCCTGGAAGCCGCCCGGGCGGCTGCTTAGGCCTCCGAGGCGTTTAAAACCCCGGAGGTCTTCACGCAACCTTGGAGGATTCACCCCATGCGCCGAATGTTTTCCGCCCTGATCCTGGCCGCGGCAGCTATCTGTTTCCTCTCCGCCGCCCCGCCCGATTCTCGAACCCTTTACGTCTCCAGCCCCGGCGCCGTCCTCAAGGCTGAACCGGCGGCCGACGCCGAGACGGTGATTTCTCTTGCCGTCGGCGATGCGGTCAGCGTCGAGAAGGCCGAAGGCTCCTGGTACCGGGTCCGAACCGATGCGGATGACACCGGCTGGATCTACCGGGGGAAGCTCGCCGAGCAATCCCCGGAAACCGAGCTTCCGCCTCCGGATGACCTGCTGGGAGATCTCGATGACAGCGGGATTCTTTTGGCCGCCGCCGACACGGCAAGGTCCATCCGGGGCCGGCGGGACGGCGACGGGGAAAGCCGGCCCGGAGCGGATATCTCCCCGGAAGACGCCGAAGCCCTGAACCGGATCCTCACGTTTTACGTCGGCCCGGAGGAGCTGGAGACCTTTCTGCGGGAAGGCCGGATCGGCGAATATGCCAGGTAGTGATTGATTTGATTTTGGATTTTGGATTTTAGATTTGTGGCTCGTGACTTGTGGTTGGTAAACGGGTGAACAATTCACTACCCACCATTCACCAGTCACCATTCACTACCCACTACCCACCACAACGGAGGCTGAGATGATCCGATTGGCGGTAGGACGACCATCGATCCGTTCCCCCTGGGGACTCCTGGCGGTTTTGCTCGTATGCCTTCCCCTCGTCGCGGCCGCCGAGGGGCTGGATATTGAGACCGAATCGGCCATGGGGGACCGGCTGGCGGTTGCCGCGTTTGACCGGATCGGCCCGCCCGCGGACCCGGAGGCGTTGCAGACTTACGTCAACCGAGTGGGGGCCGCCGTGGGCCGGACCGCCGCCCCGTCGGACCTGCCGCTCTACTTCGCCGTCCTGGACAGCCCCGTCCGGGCATCATTTGCCTGCCCCGGCGGAATTATCCTGGTGACCCGGGGGCTCATGACCGCCATGGCGGATGAATCGGAGCTGGCCGGGGTCCTGGCCCATGAGATCGCTCACCTGACCGGCCGCCACCTCTTTTTGACTTTCACCGCCGAGGGCTTGGACAACGGGGTGACGGCTTATGGGGAGCTGATCGACCGGCTGGCCGACGTCCTGTTTCGGAGGGGCCTCTCCCCGAAGCTCGAGCACGCCGCTGACGCGGCCGCCATGGAAACCGCCTACCGGACCGGGTATGACCCCGGCGGCCTGATCAGATTGCTGACCCGGCTTTCTTCAAGTCGGAACACGCCATCGAGCCCGGCCGCCTGGTCCGCCACCCATCCGCCCATAGCCGACCGGATCGCCCGATGCCGGAAGTCCATGGCCCGGTATCCCGATGCCGACGGGATGGCCCGGGTGGCCGACCGGTTTGAAGCTCATCGGCCGGAGCTTTCCGAAGCCCGTTGAAGGCGGAACTCCGGGGCTTTCCAGAGCCGGACGATGAAGCGGTGCCCTTCGAGATCGTCTTTCGTTCGGCTTCAACAGGCATCTCCGCGCCACTCGTTTATTGACACTCCCGGATTTTGAAGAATTGGATTTCCGGCCATCTTTCGGCCGCGTAGTTGACCTGCCATTCGCTTTCCGCCAAAAAGGTCAGATTCCCTTCGGCATCCAACGCCAGGTTGGACTGGCGATGTCTTTCGAAATCGGTCAGCTTCTTTTTATCATCGCAGCGTATCCATCGGGCGGCGGCGAAATCCACCGGCTCATAAACCGCGTCAACCCCGTATTCGGCTTTGAGCCGCGCCATGGTTACCTCGAACTGCAAAATCCCCACGGCGCCCAGGATCAAGGCGTTTCCAATCAACGGCCGGAATAGCTGGATCGCGCCTTCCTCGACCAGTTGTTGCACCCCTTTTTGGAGCTGTTTTCTTTTCAGCGGGGATTTGAGCTGGACTCGACGGAAATGCTCGGGAGCAAAATTCGGAATGCCCGTGAAGCTCAGCGGCTCTTTTTCCGTGAAGGTGTCGCCGATGCGGATGGTGCCGTGGTTGCGGATACCGATGATGTCCCCGGGCCAGGCTTCTTCCACAAGAGCCCGGTCTTGGGCCATGAAGATGATCGGATTGGCGATTTGGATATCCTTGCCGATGCGGTGATGACGGACCATCATGCCGCGCTGGAAGCGACCTGAGCAGACCCGCAGAAAGGCGATCCGGTCCCGGTGGGCCGGGTCCATGTTGGCCTGGACCTTGAAAATGAACCCGGAAAAGGCGTCTTCCTCGGGCAGGACCATGCGGCTGGTCGCCGGCCTGGGCAGCGGCTTGGGGGCGATTTCGACAAAGGTATCGAGCAGCTCGCGGACGCCGAAATTGTTGATGGCGCTGCCGAAAAAAACCGGCGTCTGGCTGCCCCTGAGAAACTCTTGCATGTCGAACGGATAGGCCGCTCCTTCGAGCAAGGCGATGTCCTCGCGCAGCTCGTCGGCCTGGTTTCCCAGCATCTCGTCGAGCAGAGGGTCGGCAAGGTCCCGGATGGTGACCATCTCATCGGTCAACCGCTCCTGGCCCGGCGCAAACAGCGATAGCTCCTTTCGATGAAGGTTGTAAGTGCCCTTGAAGCGCTTGCCCATGCCAATGGGCCAAGTGAGCGGGGCGCATTCGATTTGGAGGGTCTCCTCGATATCGGCAAGGATATCGAGCGGTGTCATGCCCTCCCGGTCGAGCTTGTTGACGAAGGTCAGGATCGGCGTGTTGCGCATCCGACAGACTTCCATCAGCTTGCGGGTTTGGGCTTCCACGCCCTTGACGCTGTCTATGACCATGACCGCGCTGTCCACGGCTGTCAGCACCCGGTAGGTGTCTTCGGAAAAATCCTGGTGACCGGGAGTGTCTAGCAGGTTGATCTCAAAATCGCGGTAGTTGATCTTCATCACCGAGCTGGTGACTGAGATCCCCCGTTCCTGCTCGATGGCCATCCAATCACTGACGGCATGTCGGGCGGCTTTACGGGCTTTGACCGATCCCGCCATTTGAATGGCTCCGCCGAAGAGCAGGAGTTTTTCGGTCAGGGTAGTTTTGCCGGCGTCCGGGTGGCTGATGATGCCGAAGGTGCGCCGGCGGTCCACCTCCGGTTTCCGCCTTTTACCGTCAGCCACCGGCCGCCCGGACCGGATATTGTCGATTTGCAAATGATCTCTCCTCTTAGCGTGTCTGTCGTTTTGTCGGTTTTGCCGGCCGAGCCGTCCTCGTCCAACCCCTCCCCCCCCCTAAAGGAAGAGGATGTGACATCAATTCTCTGATCCGGCTGAAATCATGAAGTGATCATCTCCCCTTCCCTTTAGAAAATCACGCCAAGGCGTGACAGGGCCAGGGCTTAGGTTCGACGGCCGACCCCAAGGCAGGGTGGCCGAAACGATGATCAAGGCCCCGGGCCCTTTTCGTAAATCTGCGCTGCGTCGGGAAAATGCTTTGAAATCTAACCGAAAATTCGCGGGGGTTCCGCTGTTGTCATCTTCAGGGCGGCGTTGGGTGAAAAGATGAATGGCTGTCTGAAATCGAGCGGTTGAATGGAATGGGCAAGGTACGGGGACCGGATCTTTCCAGATTTATTTTAGCAATTCTTAGACTCATGATAAACCCTCATGTTCGGTGCGGATACCGCGATCCACGCCAAGCATGAAAATGTATTTTCAAAACAAGCACAAACTCTTTTACACAAACAATTGACAGATGTCAACGAGGCATTTTCGATGCCGGCCATTCCCGGTGAATCCGATTCACCGGGAATGGCCGCGCCGCTGCTTCCCGTGTTGCCGCTGGCCGCGTTCTGTGGTACATGGTGTTCCGAGTGCCCGCGGGACTCAGATGGCCTCTAAAGCCCGGTGTAGAACCGATTGAGCCCCCCGAAGGGGCGCGATAAATAAACGCCCAGGGCGATTCCCTGGGGAAAGGAGACACCATGGATACCCCGGCCCTGATCGATCGGCTCAACAACGACCTGGCGGATGAGCATGCCGCCGTGATCCGCTACCTTATCCACGGCTGGATGGAAGGCGAGGACACCCCACTCGGGTCGAGCCTCATCTCCATCGCCCGTGAGGAAATGTGGCACATGCACTGGCTCGGGATGGTCATCGGCGACCTCGGGGGCGAGCCGACCCTGCTTCCCAATCCCTATCCCCATGACCCCTCCAGCCGGGCCACCCTGCTCCAGTCCTACATCGACTACGAGGAAAAGCTCGTCCCCCACTACAATGGCGAAGCCGATATGGTGGACGACGCTCACATCGCCCGGGTGCTCCGCCGGGAGGGATGGGAGTCGGCGATCCACGCCAAAAAGTTCGCCCGGAAGCTCGGCAAGCTATCCCCCGAGGACCAGAACGGGGCCCCCGGCGGAGAGACGGGTGAGCTGCCGGCAGCCCTTCTGGAAACGCTCCAGACGGAGGTGGCCGACACCTACACCCGGATGCTCCAGCACCTCCGGATGGCCTGGCGCTTTCAGACGGCGGAACGGACCGGCTGGCGGGTGATGGACCAGTCCATGGAGATGATGAAGCAGCTCGCTCACTTTGCCGAGGACGTGGCCGAAGACGGTGTCGAGCCCCGGTTCACGGTCGGCACGGTGGACCGAAGCGTCGATCTCGGCGCCGCCCTGAGGCAGGCGGTGGAAGACGTCCGGGCGGCCCGGGAACGGCACCTGGCGCTCCAGTCGGACCCCGAGGTCGGCAAACATTCCGGGCTGGTGATCAACCTCGACCTGACGGTTCGGCAGGAGGCATACGAGGCTGAGGAGCTGGCCGACTGGCGGGGGTAGCCCGCTCCGGCGCAATTTCGGTTGTGTATGGGCGGGCCCCGTGGCCGGCCTCGTCAGGTGAAAAGGGCGGCCACCGGGGGGGCCGCCCCCCGAGGTCCCGGACCGGTCCAAACGAGGATCATGGCCCAGATGATGTTCCGTCCGGCGGGGTTCGGGTTCCCGATGTCCGGTTCCTGAAACGGCAACGCATACCTGATCCAGACGATCCCCTAGCCCCGTCAAACCGGCCAGATTGTTTCATCACGGCCAATCCTTTCGAGATTCAGGGGCGGCATTCCGTCGCCGCGTGGTGATAAATCGTCGCCCCAAATGAAAATCCAGTTGTTCCGGATTTCGTCATTTGATATGGAACCGTCCATGAAAACGACGACCCAAGACCAAACGACTTCGAATCGGGAGCTCCAGGCTGTTGTGCTCCCGGACGGCTTACCGGCTCTGGAGTGGGCCGATGCCGAGGCTCAAATCCCCGAGGCGGCACGGCGGCTTCAGGATGAGGTTTACGATCGATTCGTGACCGGGGGCGAGGGCGAGTGGCTCCTGCCGCTGGCCTTTTCCGACGGCGGACCCCGCCTTCACGCATCCCTGGAATTCTTCCGGGATGTGGCGGTCCGGTTCGGCCGGAAGATCGCCCGGACCCCGGACCTCGAGGAGATCCGGGAGGCGGTTGAAGCTCCGTTTCCGGCCGACGAGCGGCGGGAGGCTCTCGACCGGGTCCCGGACATGGCCGGAGCCGAGTACATCAGCGACTCCCTCTTGCGGGACCTCTGGGACCGCCTCCACCGGGCCTTTGTGGACGCCGTCCAGGCGTTCGACGGGTCCATGGAAGCCTTTATCCAGGGCTTTAACCCCGACCGCCACGTGGCGGGCCGGGTCTATTTCCATCTGGTGGAAAATCCCCGGGGGCCGCGCCCCTTCGCGTTTCTGGCCACCTATTCCACCCGGCTGGACAGCGACGGGAAATCCCGCCACATCCCGTTGAAGCACGCGCTCCAGGAATACGGCCAGGAAGAGCTTCTGGAGCTGTTGTCCACGGTCTATCGGGCCGCCGGCCAGAGTCAGTTGGTGGCCGACCTCGTGGAGACCGGCGAGCTCTTTCACCCGCTGTCCTGGGACTCCGGCGAGGCCCATCGATTTCTCCGGGAGATCCCCATCTATGAAGCCGCCGGCATCCTCTGCCGGATTCCCGACTGGTGGCGGGCCGGCGCCGCGTCGGTCCGCCTCAACATCACCCTCGGAGACACCGCGCCCTCCCAGGTGGGCATGAACGCCCTGGTGGAATTCGATCCCCGGTTGTACATCGGCGACGAGCCCATCACGGCGGAAGAGGCCCGCGAGCTTTTGTCGTCCTCCGAAGGGCTGGCCCTCATCAAAAACCGGTGGGTGGCCGTTGATCCGGATAAGCTCAGCCAGACCCTCGACGCCTACGACAAGGTCCAGGATCTGATGGAGCAGGGGTTTACCCTCCGGGAGGCCATGCGGATGCAGCTTCAGCCGGAGCGGTTCCTCAAGGACGGTATCGACCCGGACGCCGTGTCGGTTTCCACCGGCGACTGGCTGGGCTCGGTTATGGAAAAGCTCCGGGACCCGTCGCAAATCAGCAATGAGCCCCCCCAGCACGGCAAGGGTTTCCAGGCCGACCTCCGGCCCTACCAGGAGCGGGGCGTCCACTGGCTGTCGTTTCTTCATTCCCTGGGTTTCGGAGCCTGCCTGGCCGACGACATGGGCCTCGGCAAAACGGTCCAGCTCCTGGCCTTTCTGAGCATCGTCCGGTCTCAAAAGCCGGGCCGGGCCAGCCTGCTGATCATCCCGGCGTCCCTGATTTCCAACTGGATTCGGGAGATCGAGCGGTTTTATCCCGACCTACGGGTTTTCACGGCTCACCCGGACGCTCAGGCCAAGGGAAGGACGGTCCGGGCCAAAAGCGAAAAGGCCCTGGACAAGCTCGATCTGGTCATCACCACCTATGCCCTGTCCCAGCGGTACAAATGGCTCGCCGACTACCCCTGGCACTGCGTAATCCTGGACGAGGCCCAGGCCATCAAGAATCCGGGGACCAAGCAGACCCGGGCCGTCAAGGGATTGTCCGCCGTCCAGCGCGTCGCCCTCACCGGGACGCCCATCGAAAACCGGCTGGGAGACCTCTGGTCCCTGTTCGACTTCCTCAACCCCGGCCTCCTGGGGAACAAGACCGAATTCGTCCGGTTCACCAAATCCCTGAAAGACGATCCGTCGGGATACGCCCGGCTCCGGAAAGTGGTAAGCCCGTATATTCTCCGGCGGCTCAAAACCGACAAATCGGTGATCTCGGACCTCCCGGAAAAAGTCGAGATGAAGACCTATGCGTCCCTGAGCCGGAAGCAGGTGGTCCTCTACCAGAAGATGATTTCGGAGCTGGAGGCGGCCCTGGCGGATTCCGAGGGAATCCAGCGCAAGGGGCTGGTCCTGTCGTCCCTGATGAAATTCAAACAATTGTGCAACCACCCGGACCAATATCTGGGGGGCGGCGAGTACGCCGAAAAGGATTCCGGCAAGTTCGACCGGCTCCGGGAGATTTGCGGAACCATCCACGACAAGCGGGAGCGGGCCCTGGTCTTCACCCAGTTCAAGGAGATGACCCAACCCCTGGCCGACTACCTGGCCTCCATTTTCGGCCGTGAGGGGCTGATCCTCCACGGCGGCGTGCCGGTGGGCCGCCGGAAGAAGATCATCGAGCGGTTCCAGGACCGGGACTACATCCCCTTTATGGTACTTTCGCTCAAAGCCGGCGGCGTCGGCCTCAATCTGACCCGGGCCAACCACGTCATCCATTTCGACCGGTGGTGGAACCCGGCCGTGGAAAATCAGGCCACGGACCGCGCCTTCCGGATCGGCCAGCAGAAGAACGTGGTGGTCCACAAATTCGTGACCCGAGGGACGGTGGAGGAAAAAATCGACGCCATGCTGACGGAAAAAGCCCGGTTGTCCGCCGAAGTGGTGGGCGGTTCGGGCGAGGCGTGGATCACGGAGATGGACAACGACGATCTGATATCACTTTTCAAATTGACCCTTTAGGGGAGAAGCGCCCATGGGATACTGGAACTATCCTCGCTATGTGCCCGTAGCGGAAAAGCAGGCCAAAGCCGATCAAAAACTGAAGCAGTTGAAGAAAAAGAACCCCGATATCCGGCCCGTCCGCCTGGAAGGCAAGGCTCTGGCCCAGTCCTGGTGGGGAAAAGCCTGGAACAAAAACCTGGAGCGGTACGCCGACTTCAGCAACCGGATCGGCCGGGGCCGGAGCTATGTCCGCCATGGCGCGGTCCTGGATCTCCAGATCCAGCCGGGGCGAGTGGACGCTCTGGTTCAGGGATCGGCCAGCTCGCCCTACGAGGTGGAAGTCCGGATCAAGGAGATCCCGGAAAAGGACTGGAAAGCCATGATCGCGGTCTGCGAGGGCCGGCTGGAATCCCTCCAGGAGCTCATCGCGGGCCAGTTTCCCAAAGCCCTGGCCGACGTCTTCACGGCTCAGGGGGAAGGCCTCTTTCCCACCCCCACCGAAATCGGTTTTTCGTGCAGTTGCCCCGACTGGGCCTCCATGTGCAAACACGTGGCCGCGACCCTCTACGGGATCGGAGCCCGGTTTGACGAGGACCCGTCACTGTTTTTCTACCTCCGGAACCGGGATATCTCGGACCTGGTCTCCACCGCCGTGGCCGAAGGAACCAGAACGCTCCTGGACCGGGCCGAACGCAAAAGCGACCGGGTCTTAGACGATGCCGATCTTTCGGACGTCTTCGGGATCGACATGGATGAGCCCGAGCCGGAACCCTCGGCCGAGGCCAAGCCGGCCCCAAAGCCCAAAAAGACAGCCGCCAAAAAGCCGGCCAAGAAAAAGGAGCCGGAACCCGAGCCGGAACCCGAGGCAAAGGCCAAGCCGGCTCCAAAGGCCAAAAAGACAGCCGCCAAAAAGCCGGCCAAGAAAAAGGAGCCGGCCAAAGCCCAACCGGCGAAGGCTCAAAAGACCGCCGGGAAAAAGACCGGAAAGGCCGCGCCCGCCCGGGCGCCCAAACAGACGACTCCCAAGAAGCCGGAAACCATGCCCCGGCGGGATGCGAATAAAGAGCCGCAAACCACGGCCATCGACGCCGTGGCCGACGTCATCGCCCGACACCCCAAAGGCGTGGGCGTGGCCGAGATCCGGAAGGCCACCGGCTTCGACGACCGGAAAATCTACAACATCGTTCACCAGCTCAAGGAGAAAGGACGCATCCGGAGCGCGGGGTGGGGGAAATACGCGGCCGCCTGAGGGGAATGGTCAGGCCGGGCGGTTTTCGGCGATTTGAGCCCCAATACCCATAATGCTGATCCATAAACACGCTTTTATCGGTCAAAAGGCCGTTGAGTACACCGAAACCCACGACAAGAACACGGCCCATGGCTGGCTGGAGACCTGAGCCACCGA
>CAYNGG010000130.1:0-9998 GCA_964396575.1 uncultured Desulfobacteraceae bacterium
ACGGCATGGACGCCTTTACAAGGTCCCGGGGTTGTGTCATAACCGGTACGGGATGACGGCATTCCGCCGCATCCCCCCATGCCAACCCTTTGGAACGGAAAGACGGCACCATGACTCGGGAAAACGATATCGTGCTCATTTATCTCGAAGACACCCCCACTCTATTTGCCAGAATCGAGGAGATCGGGCCGGATGTCAAGCCGAATTGGTTTCAGGTCACGCTCCTGCTGCTCCAGGTGCCCCTTCAGGTGGTCACCTGGATTCTCCGGGAGCCTTACATCAACGGGGAGCCGTTTACCATGGGCGGGCGGCCCATGCGTCTGGAGCGGGTGGAGGCTCCGGTGTCGGAAGTCCGGGCTCCAAAACCGGAGACGGAGGGGGAGTCCCCGGCGGCCGGGTCATCCGGGACATCGGCCGAAGATGCCGCGCCCGGTTCACCGGGCAAGGTCATCTCCCTGGCGGACCTTAAAAGGCGGTAGCATCCGTGCGGACCGGGATCTCCATCGGGTCGGTTCGTCTGGTCAACCGGACGGTCTTAGCCCCTCTGGCCGGGATTACCGATTTGCCTCTGCGGCTTCTGGCCAAGGAAAGGGGAGCGGCGCTGGTCTATACGGAGATGGTCAGCGCCAACGGGCTGCTGCACGGGTCGGCCAAGACCGGCCGGCTTCTGGACAGCCATCCGGCGGAACGGCCCCTGACCGCTCAGATTTTCGGCGCCGACCCGGGGATTGTGGCTGATGCCGCCCGGATGGTCGCCGACACCGGGGCGGACATCGTCGATATCAACTTCGGCTGCTCGGTGAAAAAGATCGTCAAAACCGGGGCGGGCGCGGCCTTGATGAAAGACCCGGGCCGGGCCGGGCGGCTCCTGGAAGCGGTCCGCCGGGCCGTTTCCATCCCTCTGACGATCAAGCTCCGGGGCGGCTGGGAGCCTTCGGGCGATCAGGCTCTGGCCATCGCCCGGATCGCGGCTGATGCCGGGGTCGATGCGATTGCGATCCACCCCCGGACCGCCCGGCAGGGGTTTTCCGGCACTGCTGACTGGTCGCTCATCGCCCGGCTCAAGAGGGCCGTCACCGTCCCGGTCATCGGCAACGGGGATGTGACGACCCCGGCCGACGCCTTGAGGATGCGGGAGGTCACCGGGTGTGATGCGGTGATGATTGGGCGGGCGGCCGTCGGCTCGCCCTGGATCTTCTCCCGGATTCTCGAGCTGGCCGATGGGCGGCCCCCGACGCCGGTGACCATCGAGGACCGCCGGGCGTTGATGCACCGATATCTGGATGCCGCCGTGGACCGGCTGGGGGAGAGCGTCGCCTGCCGGATGATGCGGAGCCGGCTGGGCTGGTTTGTCAAGGGGCTGCCTCATGCCGCCGCCTTTCGGGAGTCGATCAAGCATTTGTCGAGCCATGCCGAGGCGGCCGAACGGATCGACCGTTATCTGACACCGTTGTCCTCGGGGTAGGCGGCCGTCACGGTCGTGGTGATCCCGCCCCGGGCGGTGAACTCGCCGGTCACGGTCATCCGCCGGGGCGACAGGACCCCGACGAGGTCGTCCAGGATCCGGTTGACCAGGTGCTCGTAGAAGATCCCCACGTTCCGGTACTGGAGCAGGTAATACTTGATGGATTTCAGCTCGATGATGTGGTTGCCGGGGACGTAGTGGATCGTGACCGTCCCGAAATCCGGCAGCCCGGTCATGGGGCAGACCGAGGTGAGCTCGGGCTGGGTGATGGTGATTTCGATGGCCCGCCCCCGGTATGCGTAGTCGATGGTCACCAGCCCGTCGGGGGTTACGGTATCGGGGGATGCCACCGGATAGGGCGTCTGAGTTGTTTCCGCTGCCGTCATGCTGTTTCCTCCGAATTCAGTTTCATCTTGACACCTCACGGGGGCACCATTATTATCGGAGTTTGTTTAGAAAAGCAATCCCCGCTGCAACTGTTTAAACCGGATCAATTTAGGACATCGCCATGAAGGCCATCGACATCACGCTGACACCGATCTCCGCCATCGGCCGATTCGTCCTCTTCATCATCGAAGAGCTGGGGCGGCTGGCGATATTCTTTTTCCACGGGCTCATTTTGATCTTCCGCTATCCCTTTCAGACTGTGAAGATCCTGGAGCAGATTCATATCATCGGCGCCAAATCGGTCTTCGTCATCGCCCTTACCGGCGGCTTTACCGGGATGGTTCTGGGTCTTCAAGGCTACTATACTCTGGTTCAGTTCGGGTCTGAAGGGATGCTGGGGGCGGCCGTGGGACTCACCCTTGTCCGGGAGCTGGGTCCGGTCTTCGCGGCCATCATGATCACGGCCCGGGCCGGGTCGGCCATGGCCGCCGAAGTCGGCATTATGCGGATTTCGGAGCAGATCGACGCCCTGGAGACCATGGGGATCAACCCCGTCCGGTTTCTTTTCAGCCCCCGGCTGGCGGCCGCTCTGATCAGCTTTCCGCTTCTGACCTCGATCTTCGACGTGGTGGGGATTTTCGGCGGCTTTCTCACCGGGTCGGTCCTTTTGGGGATCAACTCCGGAATCTATTTTTCTCACATGACCTCGAGCATCGTCATGGCCGACATTACGGGAGGCTACATCAAGTCGATCGCCTTCGGGGCCCTGATCACGACCATCTGCTGTTATCAGGGCTATTACACTCACACCCGCCGGGACGGCTTCGGCGCCAAAGGGGTGGGGCAGGCGACCACTTCGGCCGTGGTCTTTTCATCGGTAACGGTTTTGGTGATCGATTACGTGATCACTTCATTTCTGCTCTGACGCCATGACCGAGCCCTTAATTCGACTGGAAAAGGTCCGGAAGGCCTTCGGCGACAACGTGGTGCTCGACGGGGCCGATCTGTCCATTTACGAAGGGGAGATCACGGCCATCATCGGGAAGAGCGGCGGGGGCAAAAGCGTCCTGCTCAAGCACATCATCGGGCTGCTGAAACATGATTCGGGCTACATCCGCTTTCAGGGCAAGGCTTTGTCTGAGATGAAAACGGCGGAGCAGCGGGCTCTCAAGCGCCGGTTCAGCTATATGTTTCAGGGGTCGGCCCTTTTCGACTCGATGACCGTGCTGGAAAACGTGGCTCTGCCTCTGGTGGAAAAGACATCGATGGGCAAGCGGCAGATCCGGGAAAAGGTCCGGGGTCTCCTCGACCAGCTTGACCTGAGCGACATCAATCACCAATATCCGTCTCAGCTTTCCGGCGGGATGAAAAAGCGGGTTGCTCTGGCCCGGGCTCTGATTACCGACCCGGAGATCGTCCTGTTCGACGAGCCCACCACGGGGCTTGACCCGATCCGGAAAAACGCCGTCCACAGCATGATCTCCGATTATCAGAAGCAGTACGGATTCACGGGGGTCATTGTCAGTCATGAGCTGCCGGACATCTTTTATATTTCCCAGCGGATCGCCATGCTGTACGAGGGGCGGATCATCTTCGAAGGCAGTCCCGAGGAGATCGACGAATCGACCGATCCCGTGGTTCAGCAGTTCGTCCACGGGATGGAAAGCCGGCACGACGAGCTTACCGGCCTTGCCCCCCGGTTTCAGGGGGAGCGCCGGTATCGGGAGGAGATCGCCCGGCTGAGGCGGTACCAGGACGTCTTTTCGGTGATCATCCTCAGCGTGGAAAGCCACAACACGGCCAACGTGGATCTGAAATACTGGGCCGACCAGTCGGCCCTGAAGAGCTTTTCCACTCAGATGCGGAAGCACCTCCGGGTCACCGACATCTGCTCACGCTACGGGCTCAACAAAATCATGATCATGCTGCCCAACACCACCTTAGACCAGGCTCAGGAGGTCTGCGACAAGCTCGCCGGCGAGCTGAAATGCGATCGGGACGGCCTGGACGATCCCCCGGACGTCGGCACCTGCTTCACCGTCACGGCCGGGATCGCCGAAGCCCAGGCCGAGACCTCATTGGAGCAGGTCATCACCCATGCCGAAAGCAGTCGCCATGATCTCTACGAGTTTCGAATCCAGTAACGGGAGGCGGAAATGAAAAAATCGAAGATCGAGATCTCCGTCGGGGTCTTCGTGCTGATAGGTCTGATCGGTCTGGCGTACCTGACCATCAAGCTCGGCCGGATGGAGTGGTTCGGTGACCACTATTACACGGTCAACGCTCGTTTCACGTCCGTCTCCGGCCTGACCAGCGGGGCTCAGGTGGAGATCGCCGGGGTCCGGGTGGGCAAGGTCGCCGCCATCACCCTTGACCCCGTCATCAAGGTGGCGGTGGTGGACATGAAGATCGAGAACGACGTCAGCATCTCGGAGGACGTCATCGCCTCGATCAAGACCTCGGGGCTCATCGGCGACAAGTACATCAGCCTGACCCCCGGCGGGTCGGAGGAGATCATCCCCTCCGGCGGGACCATCATCGAGACGGAATCGGCGGTGGATATCGAATCATTAGTCAGCAAATACGTTTTCGGCGGCGTGGAATAGCCGTCCGGAGATCTGTTATCGAAAGGAGCGCTTTATGAAACGACTGATCCTCATCCCCATCATCCTGCTGGCCATCGCCCCGGCCGTCCCGGCCGCGGAAGCCCCCACTGAGCCCATGGCGGCACTCCGCGGCCCCATCGACAAGGTGGTGTCCATTCTGAAAGACCCCGAGCTCAAAGGCCCGGAGAAGCAGGACGAGCAGCGCCAGGCCATTGTTGACGTGGTGGAAAAGATTTTCGATTTCGAGAAGATCTCCAAGCTGGCCCTTGGCCGGTTCCGGCGGACCTTCAACGACCAGCAGATGGAGCGGTACACCGAGCTCTTCACCGACCTCCTGATTGAAACCTACCTCAACCAGGTCCAGAAGGAGTTTCAAAACGAGGAGGTGACCTACCTCGAGCAGATGTATCACCCCTCGGATTCGGAACGGGCCATGGTCAAGACCCTCATCCTGCGGAAAAATACCGAGGTCCCGGTGGATTACAGCATGTACAGCGCCGATGGAAGTTGGCGGATTTACGACGTCAAGGTGGAGGGGGTGAGTCTGGTCAAAAACTACCGGACCCAGTTTGAAAAAATCCTGCTCCAGAAGTCGCCGGACGCCCTGATCGAAAAGCTGGAGAAAAAGGGGATCGACTCCCAGATCGAGACGAAGGGCTGATCATGCGGCGCGCCATTTTCTTTTCCGTTTTCCTGGCGGCGGCCCTCGCGCTGACCGGTCTTTTCCGCCCGGCATCCGTTTTGGCGGCTGAGGCGGCCGGCGGTGATGTGGACGACGAATTCGAGGATTTTCTGGCGGACGACTTTCCCGGCGAGGGTCAGTCCGGGGGTGGCGCGGTCGAGGTGGCCGATCCGCTCTACTACTGGAACCTGGCCATGTTCCACGTCAACGACAAGGTCTATTTCTGGGCCTTGAAGCCGGTCTCGCGGGGCTATCGGGCGGTGGTCCCCGAGCTGGCGCGGGTGGGGGTCAAAAACTTTTTCACCAACCTGGGCGCCCCCATCCGGACCGTCAACTGTCTTCTTCAGGGCAAGAGCGAGTCGGCCGGCGCCGAGATCGCCCGGTTTATGGTCAACACCGTGGTGGGGGGGCTCGGATTTGTTGACGTGGCCAGCCGGTATCCTGAGCTGGCCCTTGCCGACGAGGACTTCGGCCAGACCCTGGGGTTATACGGAATCGGGGACGGGATCTATATTGTCTGGCCGTTGCTCGGGCCGTCCACCCTCCGGGATACAGTGGGCGACCTGGGCGACCGGTTTATCGACCCGCTCTCCTACGTCGAGCCCGTCGAGGCGTCCATCGGGGTCACCAGCCTTGACACCGTCAACTCGACCTCCTTTCGGATCGGGGATTACGAAGCCCTCAAGGACGCCGCCCTGGTTCCCTACGACGCCCTCCGGGACGCCTACCTCCAGAACCGCCGGAGAAAGATCCAAGACTAGCCGCCGCCGGCCTTTGGCGGCGGCGGTCGGCCCGGAGGCGCCGTCCACCGGGTTCCATGCCCTTCCGAAACCAATTCCGTCCCCGTCAAATGAATTTCCATTCATTTTCCTTGCCGCCCTTCAAATGGTTCCCCCGGCAGGACTAACCGCTTTCCGGCCTACACCCTAACCCGCTACCATACTGAGGAATTTCGGTCCGGTCGATGCATCGGCCCTGGATGACTTTTTCCTTGACACCCGGATACGGCCTCTGATAAATGAATGAATGTTCATTCATTATTGGATCAACCTTAACCATTGTAGGAGGTAGCCATGGTCAGAAAGATCAAACAAGCCGCCGTCATCGGATCAGGCGTGATGGGCGGAGGGATTGCCGCCCTTCTCGCCTCGGCCGGAATCCGGACCTTATTGCTCGACATCGTCCCCTTTGACCTCAAAGACGACGAGAAGACGGACCCGAAGGCCCGGAACCGGATCGTCAAGGCCGGGCTGGACGCGGTCCTCAAGGCCAACCCGCCGTTGCTGATGCACCCGAAGGACGCGGACCGGATCGAGATCGGCAACATCGAGGACGACTTCGAGCGCCTTGCCGAGTCTGACTGGATCATCGAGGTGGTGGTGGAGAACCTGAAGATCAAACAGGATCTCCTCAAGCGGATCGAAGGGGTCCGGAAGGAGACCGCCATTGTCTCCACCAACACCTCCGGGATTCCGCTCAAGGCCATGTCCGAAGGGCTGAGCGAGGGCTTCAAGCAGCACTTCATGGGGACTCACTTTTTCAACCCGGTCCGGTACATGAAGCTGCTGGAGCTGATCCCCGGCGAGCAGACCCAGGCTGAGGTCCTCGATTTCATTTCTGATTTCGGCGAGCGGATTCTCGGCAAGGGGATTGTCTGGGCCAAGGACACCCCCAATTTCGTGGGCAACCGGATCGGGGTCCAGGGGATTGTCAAGGCCATGCAGGTGATGATCGAGGACGACCTGACCATTCCCGAGGTGGACGCCCTTTTCGGCCCGGCCATGGGCCGGCCCAAGACGGCCATGTTCAAGACTTCCGATCTGGTCGGGCTCGACACCATGGTCCACGTGGCCGACAACACTTACAATCTGGTCCAGGACGACGAGCAGCGGGAGAGCTTCAAGGTCCCCGATTTCGTCAACCGGATGATCGAAAAAAAGCTCCTGGGGAAAAAGGCCAAGGCCGGATTCTACAAGACCGATCTGACGCCTGAATGGAAGAAAATCCGGAAGGTGATCAACCCGGAAACGCTCGAATACGAGACTTACGAAGCCCCCGAGTTTCCCTGCCTGAAGGCGGCCAAGGGGGCCAAGACCCTCCCGGAAAAGATGAAGTCGGTGGTTTACGGCGACGACAAGGGGGCCCGGTTTGCCTGGAAGGTGACCGCATCCTGGCTGATTTACGCGGCCAACCGGATTCCCGAGATCTCCGATACCATCGTCGAGATCGATAACGCCATGAAATGGGGCTACAATTTTGAAATGGGGCCCTTTGAGACCTGGGATGCCATCGGGGTGGCCGAGTCGGTCCGGAAGATGGAGGCCGACGGCTACACCGTTCCCGATTCGGTCAAGCGGATGCTCGATGCCGGACACGAGACCTTTTACAAGATCGAAAACGGGCGGGTGTTTTTCTACGACCTCGTGGCCGGAACCTACCGGGAACGGGTGGTCAGCGACAAGATCTTCTCCCTGTCCGCTCTGAAGGCCGCCGGCAAGGTGGTTCAATCGAACCGGTCCGCTTCCCTGATAGATCTGGGTGACGGCGTTTTCTGCTGCGAGTTTCACACGAAGATGAACGCCATCAACAAGGAAATCGTCGATTTCATGGGTGAGATCACCGAATACGTCGATCAGAACGGCGTGGGGCTGGTCATCGGCAACCAGGCCGGGGGGATGCCCGGCGCCTTTTCCGCCGGGGGCGACCTCTTTTATATGGGGTCTCTGGCCAGGGAAGGGAAATTCTCGGAGATCGACGCCTTTTTGCAGCAGGCTCAGAACGGGATGCAGGCGACCCGGTATGCGGCCTTTCCGGTGGTGGCCGCGCCCTTTGGTTTGACCCTGGGCGGCGGCTGCGAGGTCTGCCTGGGGACCGCCGACAAGATCGTGGCCCATGCCGATCTCTTCATGGGGCTCGTCGAGATCGGAGTCGGTCTCCTGCCGGCCGGCGGCGGATGCCTCAACCTCTGGAAGAAATTCATCAGCACCGTGCCCGCCGCGGTCACCGATTACGACCTGGCCAAGTTTTTCATCCCCACTTTCATGAACATCGCCATGGCCAAGGTCTCGTCTTCGGCCGCCGACGCCCGGGCCAACGGCTTCCTTGGACCGAACGACCGGATCGTCTTCAACCGGGATTATCTCATCGGCGAGGCCAAAAAAGAGGTCCTGAAGATGGTGGAAGACGGCTATGCTCCGCCGGTCAAGCGGAAGGTCCGGGTCTTCGGCGAGTCGGCCCAGGGGATGATCAACACCGAGCTCCACAACATGCGCTCCGGGAAGTTCATCAGCGCTTACGACCTCTTTCTGGCCAAACGGATCGCCTATGTGATCAGCGGCGGAGATGCCCGGACCGGGAGCGAGGTTCCCGAAGAAGCGATTCTCGCTCTGGAGCGGGAGGCCTTTATCGACTTCTGGAAAGAGGAGAAGACCCAGGCCCGGGTCGAGCAAATGCTCAAAACCGGCAAGCCGCTTCGCAACTAAATCCAAACCGGCCGGCCGCCCAAAAGCCGGGCCGGCCTGGTAGATATCAAGGAGGAAATCGATCATGAGAGATGCCTATATCGTCACTTCGATCCGGACCCCCGGCTGTCGTCGGGCCAAAGGGGCCCTGAAGGACACCCGGCCCGAAGACCTGCTGACGTTTATTCTGAATCAGGCGGTCGAGCGGACCGCCAATCTTGACAAAGCCGACGTCGATGACGTGATGATCGGCTGCTCCTTTCCCGAAGCGGAACAGGGGCTCAATATCGGCCGGCTCGCCACCCAGATCGCCGGGTTCCCGGAGACCGTCTCCGGAGCCACGGTGAACCGGTTCTGCGCCTCCGGGCTCGAGGCCATCGCCCAGTCGGCCATGCGGGTAATGGCCGGGTGGTCGGAAATCGCCATCGGCGGCGGGGTCGAGTCGATGACCTACGTGCCCATGGGCGGAAATCTCCCCCGCCCTCATCCCGAGCACTCCAAACAGCGCGCCGACCTCTATACATCCATGGGGATCACGGCCGAAAACGTGGCCCAGCGCTACGGAATCAACCGGGAAGACCAGGACGAATTCGCCTACCAGTCCCAGATGAAGGCCACCCGGGCCATGGAAGGGAAGCTCTTTACGGAGCTGATTCCCACTCCCGCCGCCCGGTTTGCCGAACGGGAAAACGGGGTTCCGGTCAAGGAGACCTTCACCATCGACCACGACGACGGAATCCGGCCCACGACCACTCAGGAGGGCCTGGCCAAGCTCAACCCGGTCTTTGCCGCCGGCGGATCGGTCACCGCCGGGAACTCGTCCCAGACCACCGACGGGGCCGCCGCGTCGGTCATCATGAGCGAGGAGAGAGTCAAGGCGCTGGGAGTCCAGCCGATTGCCAAGCTGAAGTTTTACACCACCGTGGGCTGCAACCCCGACGAGATGGGCGTGGGACCGCGTTACGCCATCCCGAAGCTCCTCAAGCTGGCCGGGATGGACATCAAGGATATCGGGATTTTCGAGATCAACGAGGCCTTTGCCTCCCAGGCCCTCTATTGTATCCGGGAGCTGGGTCTGGACAAGGACATGGACAAAATCAATATCCATGGCGGCGCCATTGCCCTGGGGCACCCTCTGGGCTGCACCGGCGCCAAGCTCTGCGCCACCGTGCTGGCCAACATGCGGGAGAAGGGGGTCAAATACGGCGTCGAGTCCATGTGCATCGGCGGCGGCATGGGCGCCGCCGCCCTGTTTGAGCTCTGTGACTGATCTCGCATCCTGACAAAATACAAATTATGAGGGTTTAGGGCATCCGCCCACCCTTTGGATCCTCAGAGGGGCCGTCCGGTTATCGGGCGGCCCCTTCTTTTTATTGTGAAAATAAATGAGTGCTGAG
>CAYNGG010000131.1:0-8306 GCA_964396575.1 uncultured Desulfobacteraceae bacterium
CCGGGACCGGATCGGCTATTACTCCTGCGTCCTGGCCGACGCCCCCCATCCGGAAAACGCGGCCCGGTTCGAAGCCTTTCTGGCGTCGGAGACGGCGGCCGGGATCTATGCGCGGTACGGCTTCCTGCCAGTCCGGTAGGCGACGGGAGCCGCCGGCTTATAGACGGTAAGGCTCCCCGAACCGCTCGCCGTGGAGCTTTTCGGTGAGGAGGTCCGCGTCCGTGTATGCCGCTTTTTGCTCGGCGGGATGGCCGATGGCGATGATGGCCTCCACGTCGTAGTTGTCGGGGATTTCCAGGATCTCCCGGGCCCGATCCCCGGCGCTGGTGGATTCGTCGAGGTTCCGCTTCCGGATCTGGGCCCAGCAGGCCCCCAGGCCGAGGGACTCGGCGGCCAGAAGCAGGATGACCGACGCGATGGAGGTGTCTTCCACCCAGACATCGGATCGGGTCGTGTCGGCGATCACCACCACGGCGGCGGCGGCTCCCTTGACAAAGCTCGCGCCATGGGGCTTGACCCGCGAGAGGGCCTCGAGGGTCGGCCGGTCCTCCACGAGGATAAACTCCCACGGCCGGATGCCCCGGGAGGACGGGGAAAGGAGGGCGGATTTGAGAAGGGTCTCGACCGTCTCCCGGTCCAGGGGACGGTCTTCGTACTGCCGGATGCTCCGTCTTCGTCTCAGGATCTCGTCAAAAGTCATGGGGCGCTCCGTTCACATTTCAAACGTCTATCTTCAAGCTTCATTGTCCATCCTTCATTTCCCACTTCCCACTTCCCACTTCCCACTTTCTTCATGCCCGCTGGGCCAGCTCCCGGCCGCAATGCTCGCAGACGGCCGACTCCCGCCGGATGATTTCGGCGCAATAGGGGCATTCGACGGTCTTGAACCGGTCGTGGATCTTGGCGATGGAGGCATCCACCATCGCCTGGACCGGTTCGGAGGCGAACCGCTGGCCCCGGAGCGGATCGATGGCCTCGATTTCGCCGATGTCTCCGATCATCTCGGCCGCCTTGAGCCTCACCCGGCCGGGCTCGGCCGGGTCGAGGAGCATCCGCAGGACGGTGACCCCGTCGCGCTCCACATAGCAGGAGGCCAGGATCGAAAACCCCCGTTTGATGTTTTCTTTGAGCGTCTCCTGTTCGAGGGCCACCTGGTCGTCGATGACCTGGCCCTTGGCCCCGGTGGGGCTGAAAACGGGCATGCACTCGAACTTCTCCGGCGAATCGGAATAGCACATGCAGCGGTAAGAGGCCGGGATGCCGAAGTTTTCTTCGATGTTGGCCCAGCCTTCTTTATAAAGGTCGCATTCGTCGTTGAAGCAGACGAACAGATAGGGCGCGCCCCATCCGAGTCCGTCGCTGAAGGCAAAAGGCGGGACCTCCCAGATGCTCATCTCGGTTCCGCAGTGGGGGCATACCGGCCGGGTCTGGTGGATGATCCGCTCGTAAAACTCCGCTTTGGTCTCCATGGCCATGGGATTATTCCTCCGTTCGGTAAACGGTGATGGGTCAAGATATTCTCAGTTTTGACAAACCTTTTGGAAACGTAAGCCCCGTTTCCGGTTTGTCAATCTCGACCAGCCGGGCCGGAATGGAGCCACCGGGCCATCCGGCGCTCAGCCCAGCTCGCCCGGAAGAGATGGTCCAGAAAGCCGCAGTGGCCTCCGTACCGGGTCACCATGACGTTCAGGGCGGGGGGACGGGCCAGGCGGGCGAGGTCGTCTGAGGGGATCACCGGATCATCCGCGCTCAGGATCAGGTGGGATGGCACGGTGAGCTCCGAGAGGACCGGGCCGACGATCGCGTAGCCGGAGAGATAGGCTTCGGCCGTGGGAAAGCCGGTATGGCCGGGGGCGAAAGCGTCGGTCATCTCCCGGAGGGTCCGGAACCGCCCGAGGTCCTCGATGTCGGTCAGATCGGGAAAAAGCTCCCGTTTCCGTCTGAGGGACCGGCGCCACTTCCGGAGAAAGTAGTCGTGGTAGAAGGCGGGGCCGGTCTCGAGGACATCCATGGTCCGGACCGGGTCGAGGACCGGGCAGACGGCGACGGCCCGCCGGAGGAGAATCCCCGCCGCCGGTGCCCGGACCGCCACCCGGAGGGCAAAATTTCCGCCAAGGGAAAACCCCCCGATAAAGAGGCTCCGATGGGCAAACCGGGCGGCGGCCGCCTTCACGGCGCCCACCACCTCATCGATCCGGCAGGCGTGGAAGAGGCCCCGGTTGAGATGATGGGTGGGGCCGTGATCCCTGAAGTTGAGCCGGAAGACGTCAAATCCCCGGCTGAAGAGATGGCCGGCGGCCGAGATCAGGTAGAGCGAGTCGGCGCTGCCCTCCCAGCCGTGGAGGAGGACCGCGAGGTCCCGGGGCCGGTCCCCGTGGGCCGAGTGGAGGCCCATGAGCCGGACGCCGGCGCCGCAATCGAGGACATGGGGTACACTCCGATCCAGCATCGTTTGGCAGCGGCGGCGGACCGCCGGCCGACGGAGGCCCATGCTGGCGAGGACCGACTGGAGATGGCGGTGCCGCAGGAGCGGGGGAGGATGAAACGGGGCGGTGGTCGATGTCAGCGGGTCTGAATACATGGTCGGTGCGAGGTGTCGGTATCTGATATGGCCATCCCGGCGACGGCCTCAAACGACTGTAACATAGCGACACACCGGCTCCCCGTCAATGCCCGGACGGAGCACGCCGTCGGCGTGGGGGGGAAATACCGGCCGGCGGATGCAAAAATCCGTTTCAATTCGAGGCGATCCTTTGATATATTTCCCGTCTTGATAGGGACCGATCCCTCTGGATCGACCTGCTCTCATAGAAGCGCCCCATCGGCGTCGCATTCCCCCGGACCGGGGGCAAGGAGTAATCATGAAGGCACTGGGCATCTGCATCGGCGCATCGACCATATCCACCGTCCAACTCGAATCGGCCGATCCGGGGGAGCCGCCCCGGGTGACGGCCCATTCGACCCATCCCCATGACGGCGATCCCCGGCGGACCCTGATCTCGGTCCTTTCCGGCCTGGATTTCGGTGAAGTCGCCCGATTCGCCGCCACCGGCCGCCGCTTCCGTCACCACGTCAACCTCTCCCAGATTTCGGAGACCGAGGCGGTGGAGCTGGCCTACCGGTTTTCCCGACCGCCGGGGGTCGAGTGCCCCGCCGTCGTGTCGGCCGGCGGGGAGACCTTCATGACCTACGTCCTGAGCCACGGCGGGGGGCAAGGTCGGGTGACCAACGTGATCACCGGGAACAAGTGCGCCTCGGGGACCGGGGAGTTCTTTCTCCAGCAGCTCCGCCGGATGGACGTCTCCCTCGAGGATGTTCCCCACCTGGCCGACACCGACCAGGCCTATCGCCTCTCCGGGCGCTGCTCGGTCTTCTGTAAGTCGGACTGCACCCACGCCACCAACAAGGGCATCCCCGTGGGCCGGGTCACGGCCGGGCTCTGCCGGATGATGGCCAACAAGATTCTCGAGCTCTTGAAGAACATCGAGCGGCGGGACATCATGATCACCGGGGGGACGGTCCGGAACCCGATCATGGTCCGGTACCTGGCTGACCGGATCCCCGGCCTGGTGGTTCCCGAGTCGGCGCCCTGGTTCGAGGCTCTCGGCGCCGCTCTTTGGGCTCTGGACCACGAGACCCAGCCTTTTCCCGGCCTGGACGACCTGATTCTCCCGGATGCCGCCACCTTCGAGACCCTCCCGCCCCTTCACCGGTTCGAATCGATGGTCACCTTCAAGACGATGGCGAGGGACACGGTCCGGCCCGGAGACGAGTGCATCCTGGGCCTCGACGTGGGATCGACCACCACCAAGGCGGTCCTGATGCGCCGGTCGGACAACGCCATGCTCGCCGACATCTATCTCAAGACCAACGGCCAGCCGGTGGAGGCCTCCCGGAAGTGCTACCGGTCGATCCTCGACCAGGTCCGGGCGGTCACCGACCCGGCCGGGATCACGGTCACCGGGCTGGGGGTCTGCGGGTCGGGCCGGCAGATCGCCGGTCTCCATGCCCTCACCGACGGGATCATCAACGAGATCATCGCCCATGCGGCGGCGGCGGTCCATTTCGATCCGGAAGTGGACACCCTTTTCGAGATCGGCGGTCAGGACGCCAAGTACACTTACATCACCAACGGGGTTCCGTCGGACTACGCCATGAACGAGGCCTGCTCCGCCGGCACCGGCTCCTTTCTCGAGGAATCGGCTCACGAGACCCTGGGGATCACCATGGAGGCCATCGCCGACATCGCTCTCAAAGGGGAGCGGCCCCCCAACTTCAACGACCAGTGCGCGGCTTTTATCGCTTCGGACATCAACACCGCCATCCACGACGGGGTTCGACAGGCCGACGTGGTGGCCGGGCTCGTCTATTCGATCGGCATGAACTACGCCAACCGGGTCAAGGGGAACCGGCCGGTGGGGGAGAAGGTCTTCATGCAGGGGGGAGTCTGCTATAACCGGGCCGTCCCCCTGGGCATGGCCGCTCTGGTGGGCAAGCCGATCATCGTCCCCCCCGAGCCGGGACTCATGGGCGCCTTCGGGGTGGCTCTCGAGGTGAAGGCCCGGATGGAGGCCGGCCTTCTCCCCGAGGACCGTTTCGATCTTGCCGAGCTGGCTGATCGTGAGGTCCGCTACGGCCGGTCTTTTATCTGCAAGGGCGGGCGCGAGAAGTGTGACCGCCGCTGCGAGATCGCCCTTATCGAGCTGGCCGGAAAGAAGTTTCCCTTTGGCGGGGCCTGCAACCGGTATTACAACCTCCGGCACCGGATCGCTCACGACATGACCGCTCTTGACGGCGTGGCGGCCCGGCAGCGGACGATCTTCGAGCCGGTGGACGACCTCCCGGCGGCGGAGGTCCGGGGCCGGGTCGGCTTCAACCGGAGCTTTCTGGTCAACACCTACTACCCGCTCTACGCCGCCTTTTTCACGGCTCTGGGCTACCCGCCGATCCTCCCGGACGTGCCTTCGGAGGCGGGGATCGACCAGCGGGACGCCCCGTTCTGCTATCCGGCCGAGCTCTCCCACGGGTTTTTCCACACCCTCCTCGGGACCGACCCGCCTCCGGACTTCATCTTTCTCCCCCATTTCAAGGCGGTCCCGTCGCTCAACGGCATCCCCCACGCCCAGGTCTGTCCCATCGTCCAGGGGGAGACCTTCTTCCTCCGGACCACCTTCCGGGAGTCGTTGGACGCCCTATCCGAAAAGGGGGGCCGCCTGCTCACCCCGCTCCTGGACCTTACCAAGGGCGTCGGAGCGGCCCGGGCCGCGCTGGTGACGATGGCCGTCGAGGAGATGGGGATCGGCCGCGAGACGGCCGACGCGGCCTTTACGGCGGCCTTGGGGGTCTATGAGGAGCGGATGCGGCGGATAGAGGCGGCCGGCCGGCGGGCTATCGAGGATCTGGAAGCCGATCCCGACCGGATCGGCGTCGTGGTCTTTGCCCGGCCCTACAACGGGTTTGCCGAAGAGGCCCACATGGGCATCCCCCGGAAGCTGGCCTCCCGGGGCGTTACCGTTTTGCCCATGGACTGCCTCCCTTTTGAAGGGGAGGCCCTGAAGGGCAACATGTACTGGGGGATGGGGCAGATCATCCTCATGGCGGCCCGGTTCGTCCAGCGCCACCCACAGCTTTTCGGCCTCTATGTGACCAATTTCTCCTGCGGTCCGGACTCCTTTATCATCGGCTATTTCCGCCAGATCATGGGGCGGAAGCCGGCGCTGACCCTGGAGCTGGACAGCCACACCGCCGACGCCGGACTCGAGACCCGAATCGAGGCATTTCTAGACGTGGTCAACGCCTATCGGAGCCAGGTTCTCGGGACCGGCGCGGCGGCGGCCGAGCCCTCACGGCCGCCGGAGATGGCCCGGATCGTCAGCGAAAACGGCAGGCCCCGGGTCCGGGTTAGCGACGGCAGAACCCTAGACATGGACGACCCCCGGGTTACCTTTCTCCTGCCCTCCATGGGGCGGTACTCGTCGGAGGCCCTGGCCGCCGTCTTCCGGGCTTCCGGCTTCAACGCCTCGGCTCTGCCCCCGGCCGACAAGACCGCCCTCGCGCTCGGCCGGGCCAACACCTCCTGCAAGGAATGTCTCCCGCTCCTCCTGACCACGGGCTCTCTCCTCGACTACATAGACAACCGGCGGCAACCCGGCGAGGTGGTGGTTTACTTCATGGCCACCGCTTCGGGACCCTGTCGGTTCGGGCAGTACCTCACCTTTATCGGAAACCTGATCCAGCGGCGGGAGATCCCGGACGTGGCGCTTTTCACCCTGAGCGGGGAGAACAGCTATGCCGGGATGGGCGGTGATTTCGATCGGCGGGGCTGGTGGGCGGTGGTGATTTCGGATGTCATCGAGGACATCCGGTCGATGCTCATGACCGCTGCCCGGGACCGCGACGAGGCGGTGGCGCTTCTGGAAACCCAGTGGCTGGCCATTTTGTTCGAGCTGGAATACGGGAGCTTCAAGTCCATCGAAGCTCAGCTCGCCCGGACCGCCGAGCGGCTGGCCGCCATCCCGTTGCGGACCCCGGCCGATGATGTCCCCCGGATCTGCCTCACCGGGGAAATCTTCGTCCGCCGGGACGATCTCTCCCGGCAGAACCTGACGACCGTCCTGGCCGACCGGGGCTTTGCCGCGGTCTGCTCGCCGGTGGCTGAGTGGGTTCACTACTGCGACTTTCTCAATGAGCGGAACCTGGCCCAGTCGCCGCCCCTGACCAACCTGGGAGCCAAGCTGGCGGCCTATCTCAAGGCCCGGTTCACCGGGAAGACGGAACGCCGGATCAAGTCGATCCTGGCCCGGTCCGGGCTGGTCCACGATGACCCCATCGACGTCCGGTCGATCATCGACGGCGCTTTCCCCGACATCAACCCGAATCTCACCTGCGAGACCATCCTGACGGTGGGAGCGGCCCTCACCGAGATCGTCTCCCACGCCTGCGGGGTCATCGCCATCGGCCCCTTCGGCTGCATGCCCAACCGGCTCTCCGAAGCCATCCTCACCCGGACCATGGTCCGGGACCGGCGGCTCCGGATCGACCCGACGGATGAGACGGTCCGGGCGGCATTGACCCAGATCGAGGATCTGCCCTTTTTGGCCATTGAAAGCGACGGATCGCCCTTTCCTCAGCTCATCAACGCCAAGCTGGAAACCTTTCTGCTCCGGGCCGAGCGCCTCCACCGGGAGATGGAAGCGGCGAGGGCGTCGGCCTGACCGGGAAGGCCGTCACCCCGTCAGGGTGATCAGGGCGGTCCCCAGGGCCATGAGGGCCGCCCCGCTGATCCGGAAGGCGATGTTGGTCTCCCGGAAGATCAGCTTCCCGTAGATCACCCCGAAAACCACGCTCAGCCGCTTGACCGAGATCATGTAAGCGGCCTGGGTCAGGGAGATGGCCCAGCCGTGGAGCACCGCGTGGAGAAAGAAGAGTCCGCCGACGATCAGGCCCCGGCCGGGGCGGGCCAGGAGCCGACGGAGGCGGATGCCCCGGACCAGCCGAAGGTAAATCAGGTAGCTCAGGGCAAAGGCCCCGAAAAAGACGACGATAAAGAAGATCGGGGTGGAGTGGAGCATCCCCTTCTTTCCGATGACCGCCGTGACGCTGAAAAGCGCGGCGACGACCAGCATCAACCAGGAGCCGGTCTCCCGGAAGACCGCCTTGAGCGGGTCGAACAGCGACCAGCGCGCCGGGTCGATGTTCAGGATGTACCCGCCGGCGCAGAGGGTGAGGATGCCCGCCAACCCGCCGACCGAGGGAACCTCCCCCAGCACCACGGCCCCGGTGACGATCATGAAGGCGGGGGTAAAGGCCAGGTAGGGGACGGTCAGGGAGAGGGGCGAGATCTGGATGGCCCGGGTGTAGAGGACAAAGGCGACCCCGTTCAAGGGGATGCTGGCGACAAAGCAGACGGCAAAGGTCGCGTCGAGGGGCGGGACCGGAACGAGCAGGGCGGCCGCGGCAAACAGCGGGAGGCTGTAGGCCAGCGGGTAGGCGGCCATCTCGTAAACGTTCAGGTCGGAGAAAAACCGCTTGACCCCGGCCTCCTGTGAGGAGACCGCCAGAGCGGTGGCCAGCGACAGGAAAAACCAGACCGGCATCAGGGTCCCGCTCCCCCGGCGCCGGGATCAGGTCCCCTCATCATATCCGGAAAATACGGGGTTTGCCGTATTGATCGGCAAGGGCGGATGGGCCATGATGAGCGGTCAGGGGGCGGCCGTCGGCCCGGATATATAGCCCGGACCGCGCAACCCGACGGGTCTTCGCCTCGGAGAGTCAATGTCGTCACGTTACCTTAAAATCGCCGCCGT
>CAYNGG010000131.1:8406-9902 GCA_964396575.1 uncultured Desulfobacteraceae bacterium
CCTGGGCGCCGTCGGTGCCCTTTTTCTGGCCGACCGATACAATGCCACCGCCGCCATCGCCCGGCTGGTGGATTTTATCCGGGACCCCGAGGCCAACCCCTTCCTGTTTCTCGGACTCATGGCGACGCTGCCGGTTATCGGGTTTCCCATCAGCCTCTTTCTGCTCTCGGCGGGGATCAAGTTCGGGTTGGAGTGGGGGCTGGTCCTCAGCGCCGTCACCATGTTCGTCCACCTCCTGATCTCCCATCTTTTGGCCCGCCGGCTCCTGAGCGGTCCCCTGTCCGCCCTGTTCGAACGCTTCGGCTATCGGCTGCCCAAGGTGCCTCGGGACCGGGTGGCGCTGTTCACCTTTGTCTTCGTAGCAGTGCCGGGGCTGCCTTATGCCTTGAAAAACTACAGTTTGGTGTTGGCCGGGGTTCCGTTCCGGCACTATCTGACCATCGGCTGGAGCGTCCAGTGGGTCATGGGGATTCCGTTTCTGGGCCTGGGCGGCGCGGCCGCCGCCTCCGACCTGGCGTTTCTCCTGGGCTTTTTCGCCATCCTGGCGGGCGTCTATTTCCTGGTCCGGTGGCTGCGGAAACGCTATGCTTCCCTGGTCAACGGCCCGGGGACCTGATTTCCATGCTTGGCGGGCTGCCACGCCGGCGGCGTGGTTTGCCCGGCGTTGATATCCTTTCGACCACACCGCGGGGCTCAATCCGGCCCTTGGGTCTTTTGAATCCCTGTCGCCGGCGGAAACCATGCAAAAGGCTATCCGCGGAATCGATCAGGGGCTGGTGGCCCCGGTCCGGACGCATTGCCCCCCTCTTCAATCCAGATAAACCGCTTCGAACCGGCCCTGGCGGAGGGCCGCCACCAGCTCCGCGTCGGAGGTGATCAGGTCGGGAAACTCAGTGGCGGCCAGGCCGATGCCGTCCAAATGGTGAGCGTCGCTGCCGCCGATGCCGGGGATGCCGAGGCGGTCGGCGAGGTCCCGGGCATGGGCGTTGGCCTGGACCGATGCGCCGCCGTTGATCACCTCGATGCCGTCAAGCTCCCGGAGGATCGGGATCTTGTCCCACTCCTGGGCGAGGTCCCGGCCCCGGTGCCGTAAGGCGGAATAGAGGTTCCACCCGCCGGAGAGGTGGAAGGGGTGAGCGGCGAAGATCAGGCCCCCGGCCCGGTGGACGGCGGGGCAGAGGGATTCCAGGGAGATGTCCTCGGGAACGTCCTCGTAGTAGCCGTAGAGGAGCATGTCGCCCAGGTCGGTCCGGGCCTCGACCCCCCGGAAGACGGGGAAGCCGAGCTTCAGCCCGGTCCGCTGAGCGGCGTTGGCCCCTTTGATCCACTGGTGGTCGGTGACGCAGATGGCGTCGAGCCCCAGGGTCCGGGCGGTTTCGATGAGCTCCACGGGGCTCAGCGCGCTGCAAGGGGAAGCGACCGTGGTGTGGTTGTGCATATCGATCAACATGGCGTTTCTCTGTTTCGGAAGAGGCTGTCTCGATGCCGGGGACGGC
>CAYNGG010000132.1:0-6990 GCA_964396575.1 uncultured Desulfobacteraceae bacterium
GGACTCTCATGGACCCCCATGGACTCCTATGGACTCTCACGGACTTTCATGGACTCACATGGACCCCTATGGACTCACATGGACTCTCATAGACTCCCATGGACTCTCACGGACTCACATGGACTCTCACGGACTCACATGGACTCCCAGGAGCGGCTCCATCCGTCCCCTGGGTGCCTTTTGGTCCCTTGGGTCCTTTTCGGGGCCAGGCCGCACTGGCCATGCGGCCCTCCCGTGGGCTGAAATAGCGGCGCTTAGAGCTTACAGGCGGCTTCGGCCTTTTTGGTCTCGACGTAATGGGCCGAGGCCAGGGCGGCGGTGCTGCCGTCGCCGGCGGAGATGACGATCTGGCGGGCGTATTTTTCGCGGAGATCGCCGATCGCGTAGATGCCGGAGATGGCGGTTTCGCACTTCTGGTCGGTGACGACGTAGCCTTCGGCGTTGAGCTTCACGCCCTTGGGCACCAGGCCGTTGTTGGGCACGAAGCCGATGAAGATGAAGAGGCCGTCGGTGTCGAGATCCCGCTCGGCGCCTGAGTTGACGTCCTTGAGGTGGACGGACTGAACGGCGCCGTCCTCGGCCCGGATGCCCGTGGCCACCGTGTTCCAGAGGACCTCGATTTTGCACTCCTCCTTGACCCGCTGCTGGAGGATCATGCTGGCTCGGAGCTCGTCGCGGCGATGGATGAGGTAAACCTGCTCGGCCAGCTTGGCCAGGTAGAGGGCCTCTTCGGCCGCGGTGTCCCCGCCGCCGACCACGGCGACGGTTTTGTTCCGGAAGAAAAACCCGTCGCAGACGGCGCAATAGGAGACGCCCTTGCCATAGAGCTCCCGTTCGCCGGGGATGCCCAGCTCCAGGGGGTTACCGCCGGTGGCCAGGATCACCGCGTGGGTTTTCAGGGCCGAGCCGTTGTCGAGCCGGACGGTGTGATGCTCGAGGCCGGGCTCGACGGCGGTCACTTCGGCGCTGGTAATCTCGAGGCCGGTGGCCTGGGCGTGCTCGGCGAATTTCTGAGACAGCTCGGCCCCGCCGATCTGGGTAAAGCCGGGGTAGTTTTCCACCTCGTCGGACATGGCCACCTGCCCGCCGGGGACTGCCTTTTCGATGAGGACGGTATCCAGCGCGGCGCGCATGGCATAGATGCCGGCGGCCAGCCCGCCCGGGCCGCCGCCGATAATCACAAGATCGTGGATGGTATTTTCAGCCATAAGGTCTTTTACTCCTTGTCGTGGCGTCTGGTTGTTATGTTAAGCGGGGACGACGGGGCCGTCCCCGGTCGATTGAAACGTTTCAGGATGCGTAAATCGAGCATTCCCGGATGCCCATGGCCGCTTCCTGGAGGGCCTCGGCAAAAGTCGGATGGCCGTGGATCGTCCGGGAGATGTCCTCGGCGCTCGCCCCGAATTCCACCGCCAGGACGCATTCGGCGATCATGTCGGCGGCCCGGGGCCCGATGATGTGGACCCCGAGAATCCGGTCGGTCTCCGAATGGGCGATGAGCTTGACGAACCCGTCGGATTCGCCCATGCACCGGGCCCGGCCAGTGCCGGAGAAGGGATAGGACCCGACACAGTAGGGCAGCTCCCGCTCCTTGGCCTGCTCCTCGGTGATCCCCACCGAAGCCACTTCCGGCCAGGTGTAAACCACCGCCGGAATGGCGTCGTAGTTGACCTCGCCGGCCTTCCCGGCCATGGATTCCACCGCCGCGATCCCTTCGGCCGAGGCCTTGTGGGCGAGCATCGGGCCGGGGGCCAGGTCGCCGATGGCGTAGATCGACTCGACATTAGTCCGGTATTCGGCGTCCACCGGGATGTGGCCGGTCTTGTCGTCGATCCGGACCCCGGCCTCCTCGAGTCCTAGCCCGCCGGTTCGGGGCTTCCGGCCCACCGCCACCAGGAGGCGATCGACGGAGAGCTTTTCCTCGCCCTTGTCCGAGGTCAGGGTCACGTTGACCCCGTTGTCGGTCACCTCGGCCGAATCGACCCGGGTCTTCATCTTAAAGGCGAAGCCCTGCTGAGTGAGAATCCGCTTGAGGGTCCGGGCCACCTGGCCGTCGAGGGTCGGGGTGATGGCCGGGAGCATCTCGATGACGGTGACCGCCGCGCCCAGCCGGAGCCAGACCGATCCCAGCTCGAGGCCGATGTAGCCGCCGCCGACCACCCCGAGATGCTCAGGCACGGCGTCTAAGGCCAACGCCCCGGTGGAGGAAACGATCCGGTCGTCGTCAAAGGCGAGCCCCGGCGGATGAACCGGCTGGGAGCCGGTTGCCAACAGGATTTTCTTGCCGGTCACGGTTTTTGTCTGGCCCTCGGTGCCGGTCACCTCCACCCGGTCGGTCCCGGCGAGCCGGGCCGTGCCCTGGATAACGGTCACGCCGTTTCCGTCCAAGAGCTTGGCGACGTTGTCGGTGAGCTCGGTCACCACCTTGTCCTTTCTGGCCATCATGGCCTTCAGGTCGAGGCTCAGATCGCCGACGCCGATTCCGTGGTCGGCAAGGTGGGCCCGGGCCAGGTGGTAGTATTCGGAGGAGTCGAGCAGGGCCTTGCTCGGAATACAGCCGACGTTGAGGCAGACGCCGCCCAGGCGCGGGTAGCGCTCGATTACGGCCACCTTCATGTCGAGCTGGGCCGCGCGGACCGCCGCCACATACCCGCCGGGGCCGCTGCCGATGATGATCAGGTCGTAAGTTTCGTTGGATGCCGCCATATCTACATCTCCAGCATGATGCGTTCCGGGTTTTCGACAGATTCCTTGATCCGTCGGAGAAAGGTCACGGCCTCCCGGCCGTCAACAATCCGATGGTCGTAGCTCAGGGCGATATACATCATCGGCCGGACGACGATCTCGTCGTCGATCACCACCGGACGCTTGTCAATCCGGTGCATCCCGAGGATGCCCGATTGCGGGGTGTTGAGAATCGGGGTGCTCAACAGCGACCCGAAAACCCCGCCGTTGGTGATGGTAAAGGTCCCGCCTTCCAGGTCGGAGAGCTCCAGCCGGTTCTCCTTGATCTTGTTCACATAATCGATGATGGCCGACTCGATGCCCGCGAAGCCGAGGCGGTCCGCGTGCCGGATCACCGGGACCACCAGCCCCCGATCGGAGCCCACGGCCACGCCGATATGATAATAGTGGTGGTAAACGATCTCGTCGCCGTCGATGTAGGCGTTGATGGCGGGAAAGGCTTCCAGCGCCTCCACCGAGGCCTTGATGAAAAAGGACATCATCCCCAGGGAGATCTCGTGCTTCTTTTTAAAGGCATCCTTGTACTGGGACCGGAGGGCCATGACCCGGCTCATGTCCACGTCGTTGAAGGTGGTGAGCATGGCGGTGTTCCGCCGGGCTTCGAGGAGCCGGGCCGCGATCCGCTTCCGGATGGGCGTCATGGGCTTGCGCTCCTCGGGCTCATCCTCGGCCGGCGGGCCGGTGTCGGCCGCCGGTTTGGGGGGCTCGCCCGGCTGCGCCGCCGGCCGGCGCTCCAGAAAGGCGATCACGTCGCCCTTGGTGACCCGGCCGCCCGGGCCGGTGCCGCTGACCTGCTTCGGGTCGATTCCCCGCTCGGCCATCAGACGACGGACCGAAGGCGGATAGATGGGCTCCGTCCCGTCCGACGGGGGCGGCTTGGGCTCGGCCGGTTTTTGGGCTTCGGCCGGCTCAGGCTTTTGGGGCGCCGGCTCGGGGGCTTTGTCCGCCTTGGGTTCCTCCGCCGGCGCCTCGGCGGTTTTAGGGGCCTCCGCCGGCTGTTTTTCCGCTGACGCGGCATCGGTGTCGATGGTCCCGACCACCGCGCCCACGGCCACGGTCTCCCCTTCGGCCACCTGGATGTGGATGACCCCAGCCGCTTCGGCGGTGACCTCCAGGGTGACTTTGTCGGTCTCCAGGGCGAACAGGGGCTCTTCCGCCTCCACCGCGTCCCCATCCTCCTTGTACCACTGGGCGAGGATCGCCTCCTTCACTGATTCCCCGACGCTGGGGACCTTGATCTCAACTGCCATGCCCGCTCCTTTCGATGCTCCCGGCCGGAAGCGTCTCCCCGGTCCGGGATAAAAGGGATATGGTTAAAGCCAAAAAATGCTCAGGTGGATTATCATCATTGGGTTTCCATGCTCCGGGGTTCGGGGAGTTACCCCGCCTGATACCGGTCCGAGGCTTTGAGCTGGTCGGCCGGCGGGCCGATGGCTTCCTCGAGAATGGCCGCCTGCTCCCGACGGTAGATCCGGGGATATCCCGTGGCCGGGCTAGATCCGGTCTTCCGGCCGATGTACCGGAGCGGCTCGCCGATGAGGGTCTCCAACCGGCCCCAGACAAAGTCCCAGGCGCCCATGTTGGCGGGCTCCTCCTGGACCCAACACCATTGTTCGACCCCATTGTATTTCCGGGCGATCTCCTCCATGGCCGCCTTGGGAAAGGGATATATCTGCTCCATCCGGATCAGGGCGATATCGCCGGCTTTGAGCTCCTCCCGGCGCTGGCGAAGCTCATAGTAGAGCTTTCCGCTGCAAATCAAGACCCGCCGGGTCGCCTCGCCCCCGTCGGGATCGTCGATGATCGGTTCAAAGCCGCCGTCGGTCAGGTCCGAAAGGTTAGAGACCGCCTGGGGATGCCGGAGGAGACTCTTGGGAGCCATGAGGACCAACGGCTTGCGGTACGGGGCCTTGACCTGCCGGCGGAGCAGGTGAAAATACTGGGCCGGGGTGGTCAGATTGCAGACCTGGATGTTGTCATCGGAACAGAGCTGAAGAAACCGCTCGGGCCGGGCGCTGGAATGTTCCGGGCCCAGCCCTTCCAGGCCGTGGGGCAGCAGGAGCGTCAGGCCGCTCAACCGGCTCCACTTGGACTGGCCGCTGACGATATAAAGGTCGATGACCGCCTGGGCGTTGTTGACAAAATCGCCGAACTGGGCCTCCCATAAGGTCAATCCGCCGGGGCGGACGGCTGAATAGCCGTATTCAAAGCCAAGGACGCTCGCCTCGGCCAGGAGACTGTCAAAAACGGAAAACGGGGCCTGATCATCGGCCAGGTTGGAAAGCGGGGTGAACCGGTCCTCGGTCTTGCTGTCCACCAGGACGCAATGGCGCTGGCTGAAGGTTCCCCGTCGGCAGTCCTGGCCGGAAAGGCGGACCGGGACGCCTTCGGTAAGGAGGGTGGCAAAAGCCAGGGCCTCGGCATTGGCCCAGTCGATCCCCTCACCCGACTCCACCGCCTCAAGCCGCTTTTTAAACAGCCCCTTGAGCTTGGGATGGGGAGAAAACTCCTCGGGCACGGTGTTGAGCTTCCGGGCGAGGGCCGTGAGCCCGTCCTGATCGACGCCGGTGTCCACCGGGTCGTGAGTATAACGGCCGGTAATGCCGTCCCAGACCGAATAGGTTTCGGAGACGGGAAAAGCACAGGCGGTGCCCCGGACGGACTCGAATGCGGTCTCCAGGCTCCCGTTGATCTCTTTTTCAAAACCCTTGACGGTCTTTTCGTCAACCGTCCCCGCTTCCCGCAAGGCGTCTCCATAAAGCCGGTTCAGCGGGGGCCGCTCCTTGATCCGGGTGTACATGTCCGGCTGAGTAAAGTAGGGCTCATCGCCCTCGTTATGGCCGAAACGGCGATAGCAGATGAGGTCGATGACCACGTCCTTGCCGAAGGCCCGGCGGTAGTCGGCGGCCAGTCGGACGACGTGGACCACCGCCTCGGGGTTTTCGCCGTGGACGTGGAAAATCGGGACCATCAGCATCTTGGCCACGTCGGTGGAGTATCGGGTGGACCGGGCGTCCTCGGGGAGAGTGGTGTACCCGATCTGGTTGTTGATGATGATGTGCATCGTCCCGCCGGTCCGGTAGCCGTCGAGCCCTGAAAGATTGAGGGTCTCGGCCACGACCCCCTGGCCGGCAAAGGCGGCGTCGCCGTGGAGGAGGATCGGCACGATCCGCTTCCGGTCGGTGTCCCCGAGCATGTCCTGGCGGGCCCGGGCCACGCCTTCCACCACCGGGTCCACCGATTCGAGATGGCTCGGGTTGTCCACCAGAAAGACCCGGAGCGTCCGGTCATCGCCCATCTCCAGGTCGGTGAGAAAGCCGTTGTGGTACTTGACGTCGCCGGAGCCCTCGACGGAGCCGGGGTCGTAGCAGTGCTCGAACTGAGCGAAAATGTCCTCGAAGGGCCGCTTCAAGACGTTGGTCTGGATGTTGAGCCGCCCGCGGTGGGCCATCCCGAGGATCACCTCATCGGCGTCCCGGTCGGCTTCATGCCGCAACAGCGCGTCGAGCATGGGCACGAGGGCGTCGGCCCCCTCGAGGGAAAACCGGGTCTGGGCCATGTATTTCTTATTCAAAAAGCCCTCGAACAGGGCTGACTCGGTGAGCTTTTCCAGAATTCGGACCCGTTCCGCGTCATCGAGGTCCGGCCGGTTCCGGTCGGGCTCCATCCGGTGGATCAGCCAGTCCCGCTCATCGGGGTCCTGGATGTGCATGAGCTCGACCCCCACCGAGCGGCAGTAGGTCTCCCGAAGCCGCTCCCGGATCTCCCGAAGGGATGCCGAATCGCTGTCCGGAAGGCTGGGGGTGGGGAAAACGGTGTCGAGGTCCGCGTCGGAGAGGCCGACGGCGGAAAGGTTAAGGAGGGGGTGGTCCGTGGGGCAGGCGCTCAAGGGGTCGATGCAGGCCAGGAGATGGCCGAGCTCCCGATATCGGGCAATGAGGGCTTCGACCTTGGCCACTTCCACTCCGCCCGTATCGGCGGGTGGGCCGTCAACCTCGGCCGGCCGGTCCGAGGCCACTTGAAAGCCGGCGAAAAAGAGCTGCCAGTCCTTCGAGACCGACCGGGGGTTATCCCGCCATTGCCGGTACTGCTCGTCGATGTATGCCGCATTCAAAGGTTCTGGGATGTTCATGGGCGTCCTCGTCTGGCTGGGTGATTGCCAATCTTTTAGTTGAATCGAAATCTTTACCGGTCTGATCCGCCTCCGGTCGGGTCAGCTTTCAAGCAGAGACTCGAGCGCATCGA
>CAYNGG010000132.1:7090-9898 GCA_964396575.1 uncultured Desulfobacteraceae bacterium
TCATAAGCGAACCGATCCACTGCTTTATCGTAAAATTCTTGGTTAATTTCAGCGGCGTAACAGTCTCTTCCAAGATACTTTGATGCCATTGCGGCCGAGCAGAGGCCACCGAACGGCTCCCACACGACATCGCCCGGATCGGACGAGACGCGAATGCACAGATCCAGAAGCTCAATGGGCTTCTGATTCATGTGGATACAGGATGTCTTCCGCTTCAACCGCTCATGCCCCCGGACGGCGCTTCGACGCCAGACATTTGTGGTGCCGTTCGGGCAATGAAACTTGGCTCGCATCAGCCGCCATTCGGCTCCCTTCAGAGACCGTCTGCCATCAATGGAAAAGTAAGGTTTTCCGGATGGTTCCCCATGGGTGTTGGCATATTCGACCAATCGTCTGAAAGCATCCGGTGGGGGAAAATACCATAAATGGTCCGAAGTAAAGTATTTGCGAGTGGCGGCGTTTTTGACGCCACAGGCTTCGTTGGTCTTGTAAAACGGCAGTCCGCTCCGCTGCCATTCATGCCGCAGCCATTCTTGCATGGACATTCGGCGGCCATCAACCTCAAAGTAGATTTTTTTCACATACTGCACACAGACTTCGGTGGTAACCGGGAATTTTCGGAGCGTCACCGTGTTCGAGTTACCGGCCACATGAGCGATGCCTTTATCCCAAATATGGCAATTCCGGAATTCCCATCCCGCCCCAACGATCTCATGATGAACGGTGGCCCATCCCACCTCACTGTTCCAGAACCAAAGGGTTGTCGATGGCAGCGCATGGCGATACCACGCTTTGAGATGCGGTCGATAGAATTCGGGCAGGGTCTCGGGTGAACGCGGATCCCCGGGGAAGCTGCCCAGGCCGTAAGGTCCATCTGAGATAATCACGGTGGGCGCAGGCCACTTTTGGTAGCAATCGATCGCGTCCCCGTGAAAGATAGAAATATTTCCCTTGTTGTATGGATCAGGCATTTAGATTGTCCGGTCGCATAACCAACCGTTTGTCGTCAAGTCGCAATAAAAACCGCATTTAAGCTCAGAGCTCTATATTAGCCGCTGAATCCAATCCACCACCCGCTCCGAGACCTGATCCTGATGAGCTTCATTTGAAAACATGTGATCAGCTTCGGCGATAACGGCCAGCTCGACCCCGGCCGGATTGGCTCGCTTGGCCGCATGGGCCTCGTCCACCGATATCACCGCGTCCGCGTCACCGTGAACAATCATCAGCGGCTTGGGGTAATCCCGGATGGTCGCCTCGATGTCATAGCGGCCGGCATCGGAGAAGAACTCGTCGGTCAGGGCGAGGGATCGGCCCCGGCTCTGGAAGGTCACCCGGCCGGTCCCTTCCAGCTCTTCCTTTTGAGCTGCGGTGAGAAAGTTTATGGCGCCGAGGCCCGATGTCCTCCCGGCCAGGGCGCAGACCGCCCTGACCGAATCGATTTCGGCCCCCGCGAGGACCGCGATGGCCGCTCCCATGCTGTGGCCGGCCAGTCCCAGCCGGGAAATCCCCCGATCCGCCAGCCACCGGGCGGCCGTCTTGATCTCACTGATCTGCCGGGAGTAAGTCGATCGCTCGAAGGTCCCCTCGCTTGCGCCGTTTCCGGAAAAATCAAACCTAAGCGCCGAAATGCCGACTTCCGCGAGTTGATGGGCGATGCCTTTCAAAATCCGGGTGTGGCGGGAGCAGGTGAAGCAATGGCCGAGGATCACCCCCCGATCATCCGACGTTTTGGGCTCGTGAATGGAGCCCACCAGCCGCTCTCCCTGGTCGTTTTCAAATTCGATTTGAGATTCCATAATCCTCTACCGGATGCTGATATCGTTTAGCTCCACTCAAGGGAGCTCCATGGACGAGTAAGTACCACATCCGATCATCCGATGTCGAGAGATGTTGTTCTTCAACCACCAGACCGCCATCTATCGCCTCCCGGTTTCGATCATGTCACGGATCGAAAGCCCCGAAAGGGCATTTTTCTCCCGCAAATCATGAATATTCTGGATTATTTGTTACAGGACCCTTACACTCTTTGGAAAAATGGACTTGCCGATTCTTCTGATTTTAACGTGTTATGGCAAAAAGTGGTGTCCATTTTTATTTTAATTAAAATCATATAGTTACGCCAATTATCCCTAAAAAATGTCAGGGTCCTGTTTAAAACTTTTTTCGTGTATTTAGTGTATTTCGGGGTTTAAAGCCATTTTCATGCTTGGGGGTGATCGCGGTCCCCGACCCGATCATGAGGGTTTATTGCAAGGCTCGGAAAAAATCCGCCACCGCCGAGACGAGCTCGGAAGGCCGCTCCAGGGCCATCATGTGACCGGCCCCTTCGATGACGGCCAGCCGAGCGCCGGGGATCTGGTCGTGAAGATATTGCCCGTACTTGAGCGGCGTGAGCCGGTCGGCGGTCCCGGCAATCACCAGGGCCGGCACCCGGATTTCCCCGAGCCGGTCCATGACGTCGAAACGGTCGCAGGCGCTCAGGTCGGCGTGAGTGACCCGGGGGTCGATCCGGTGCCAGCCTGACCGGATCCGCTCAACGGTCTCCGGGTCGGCATTGGGGCCAAAAGCCAAATCGGTCAGGGTATCGACGGCGCCGCCGGGGTCATCGCCGAGAAGGCCGTCGAGGATTGCCGGGGCCACCCGGAGCCTCGCCCCGGTACCCACGAGAATGATCCCGGCGAGCCAGTCGGGTTGCCGAAGGGCCAGGGTCAGGGCGATGGCGCCGCCGAGGGAATGGCCGGCGACCACCGTTTTCGGGGGTGATCTCAGGGCCTTGACCAGACCCTCCACGACGTCGGCATAGGC
>CAYNGG010000133.1:0-9800 GCA_964396575.1 uncultured Desulfobacteraceae bacterium
ACGGCCTGCTCCTGGAAATAGTGGATCAGCTCGATCCGGCCTTCCATGAAGACCGGGCTCCGGGCGATGTAAAACCCGGTTTCGGCGGCGGCTTCGAAGAGCGTTGCCGGGACCCGATCCGGGGCCGCGTACCGAATCCGCTGGACCTTGGGGATGGATTTCGCCAGGTCCCGGTCGGTGGCCCAGGAGATGGCCAGGTCCGGCATGAACCGCTTGCCGTCTTCGCCCCGGAGAAAGCGGACCACCTCGTTGTCGAGGCTCGGCGGGACGCTCACCACCAGGGTGCAACCCGTGATCCGGACGGCGGCCATCCGGGCGAGGACGTCAAAGAGCGAGTCGTCGGGATGGACCCGGACGACCACCGTCCCCACCGAGAGATACCGGAAGAGGTTGTCCTGTCCCCGGAGCTTGAAGTAGTCCTTTTCCCGGGAAAACTCGGTTTCGTAATGGTAGAGGTAGCTTTCCACGGCCCGGACGGTCTTCCGGATGTCATCGCCAAGGGCATCGGGAAAGCCGCCGGCCTTCAGCTTCAGCCGCCAGTCGCCGACCACCCGGAGAAGCCGGTAGTCGTTTTCGATGGGGCCGGTCGGCGGAAAGTCGGTCTCCTCAAACCGCATGAATTGGGTGACGTAGTTGGGGCTCCCGGCCTTGATCCCGGCCCCCAGGGCGGACTTGCCCATGCCGCCAAAGGGCTGCCGGAGGACGATGGCGCCGGTGGTTCCCCGGTTGACGTAGAGGTTCCCGGCCTTGATGGACGCCTTCCACTTGGCCTGCTCGCGCCGGTCGAGGCTTTCGATCCCCGAGGTGAGCCCGTAGCCGGTCATGTTGACGAGATCGATGGCTTCGTCCAGGGTGTCGAAACACATCACCCCGAGGACCGGCCCGAAAAACTCGGTGGTATGGGTGTAGGAGCCCGGCCGGACCCCCCACTTGATGCCGGGGGACCAGATATAGGGGTTCCCATCGACTTCGTGGGGCTTTAAAACCCATTCCTCGCCCGGCTCCAGGGTGGTCAGGGCCTTGAGGAGGTCGTCTTCCGGCGGGTGGATAAGGGGGCCGACCTTGGTCCGGAATTGCCAGGGCGATCCGACATAGAGGCTTGCGGCCGCGTCCACCAGGGCCTTGCGGAAGTGCTCGTCTTCGTAAACCTCCCGCTCCAACAGGAGGAGCGAGGTGGCCGAGCACTTCTGACCGGCGTTGGAATAGGCCGAGTGGAGCACGTTTTTGATGGCCTGGTCCCGGTCCGACATGGCGGTGACGATGGTGGCGTTTTTCCCGCCGGTCTCGGCGGCCAGATAGACCCCGGGCCGCTTCCGGATGATCCGCATCCCGGTCTCGGTGCCGCCGGTCAGGATGACGTAGTCGATGTCCGGGTGGGTGGTTAAGGTCTCGCCGACGGAAGACCCCGGACCGGGCAGAAACTGGAGGGTGTTCTGGGAGACTCCGCCCCGCCAGATGCACTTGCAGATTTCGTAGGCGGTGGCGATGGCCGCGGATGCAGGCTTGTAGATCACCGTGTTGCCGGCGGCCAGGGAGGCGATCATCCCGCCGGTGGGGATGGCGATGGGGAAGTTCCAGGGGGAGAGGACCAGCCCCACGCCGCGACCCTCGCACCGGATGTTTTTCATCCCGGCGTAAATTTCCGTGGTCCAGGGATAAAACTCGGTGAAATCGATGGCCTCGGAGACCTCGGGATCGCTTTCGGTGTAAACCTTCCCCGTGTTGGCGGCGGCCACGCCGATGAGATCGCCCCGGCCCTTCCGGAGCTCGACGGCCACCTGGGCGAGGATTTCGTTGCGTTCGGCAAAGGATTTGGACCGCCAGCCGTCCGGGTCCGCCTTGGCCACGGACACGGCCTTTTCGGCGTCGGCTTCGGTGGCCAGGGCGCAGGTGGCGGTGACGATCTTTTCGGCGTATCGGCCGGAGTCGATGGAATCCTTCCGGTCCCGGCCGTCGAAGACCTCCCGGCCGCCCACGACGATGGGAACGGCCGGGGGGGCGTCGTCGGGGCCGATCATCCACTTCTCCCGGATCTCGTTGGCCCATTGCCGGTTGGGGGCCAGGGACCAGTCCGTGTCCGGCTCGTTGATAAACCGGTGAGTGTAAAAGGGGCTTATTTGCTCGCTGAAAGTCCCCTTCCGCCGGTCCTGAATCCGTTTCCGGGCGGCGGGGACCGTCTTCCGATGGTAATACGAAGCCACGAACCGGTCTTTCAAAAACCGCCACTCGGGGGAGTCGGTGGTCAGGTTAAAGGAGTAGCGGAGAAAGTTTTCGGGCCCGGTGTTTTCGTCGAGCCGTCGGATGAGGTAGGCGATGGCGTTGATGAACTGGTCGAAGGTGGCCACCGGGGCGTAGAGGAGCACGTCGCCGGAGAGCGACTGGATCGCCCGCCGGATGTGATCGGCCATGCCCTCGAGCATCTCGAAGGAAAAATACCGGGTGACGCCGTGGTGCTGGGCCAGCTTCCAGGCGTAGGCCAGCTCGAAGAGGTTGTGGGAGGCGATCCCCAGATGGACGGCCCGGATGGTCTCGGGCTCCATCCCGTAGTCAACCATCCGCTTGTAGTTGGCGTCCACGTCGAGCTTGTTGTCATAAGCGGCCAGGGGCCAGTTCCGGTCCGAGGATTCGAGCAGCTCCATTTCCATGTTGGCGCCCTTGACGATCCGGATCTTGATGGGGGCTCCGCCGTCGGCCACTCGTTTTTTGGCCCAGTCGGTGAGCCACTGCTGCATCCCGAAGGCGTCCGGCAGATAGGCCTGGAGGACGATCCCGGCGGCGTGGTCCTCCAATTCCGGTCCATCAAGGGTCCGGACAAAGGCCTCGGCGGTGATGTCGAGGTCCCGGTATTCCTCCATGTCGAGGTTGACGAACTTGGGGCTTTTCCTCCCGTCGGCGTGGACAAAGACGTTGGCGGCGGCCGTCCGGTAGAGCTCGGTCAGCCGCTCGACGAGCACCCCGACCGTGTTTTCGAAGGCCAGCGGGCTGATCTGGGAATAGATGGTGGAGATCTTCACGGAGATATACTCGATCTCGGGGTCCCGGAGGTCCTTCAGGTAGCTGTCGAGCCGGGACCGGGCCTCGGCCTCGCCCTGGACCACCTCGCCGATGTGGTTGATGTTCATCCGGACCCCCTCGGCCTTCCGCCGGGCCAGATGAGGGTAGAGGACCTCCGGCTCCCCCGGCACCACGGCCCGGGAGCTGTCGGCCCGCATCTTCTCGATCATCTGGGGCACCGAGATCGACGGGAGGTGACGGCCCACGGAGAGGAAGAGCCGCATGAGGACCTGTTCGACCGGGGAGAAGAACTTCGGGATGCCGAACCGGCTCAGGACGAAATGGACCTGGTCGGCCACCCGCCGGTGGGATGATGCCCGGAAGCTCTGGTCGATCATCTTGGTGAGGACCACCTTGTTGATCGGGTCCCGGAGCAGGCGCATCATCTGTTGCTGAACGGAGCGTTCCTGGCGGGTCAGGATCGTATTGGCCCGGTCCTGCCAGCGCTCGGCCAGGGAAAGGGCGGCATCCAGAATCTGGCTGGTGTCTTCCATCGTCATAAATCCCCCTTTGCGGATTGTGGTGTTGAGCCGGTTTGGGTCGGCCCGGCTGGAAAGCCTTTCGGAAGCTTTGGGTCCATCACCGCGGACCATCATCCACGTCGATGGTTTGCCCCGGAGTCGGGACAAAGGCGGTGTACCCTTCCCGGCACAACCGGTCCGCAAACGCCAGGGAGCTGTTTTCCTCGCCATGGACCAACGCGATCCGCCGGACATTGAAGTTGGCCCGTTTGAGGAACCGGACCATCTCATCGGCGTCGGCGTGGGCGGAAAAGCCGCCCAGGTTGATCACTTCGGCCTTCAAGGGATAAGACTTGTTGAGAATCCGGAGGATGGGCGGGTCGCCGGTCCGCCCGGCCTGGGTGTATGCTTCGCCTTCTTCGGCCAGGCGTCGCCCAAGGGTGTTTTGGGCCATGTATCCCACGATGAGGATGGTGTGTTTCGGGTTGTGGACTTTGTAGCGGAGATGATGGAGAATCCGGCCGGCCTCGCACATTCCCGACGAGGCGATGACGATCTGGGGGGTCTCGTCCTTCATCAGGGCCATCGATTCCTCAACCGAGACGGTGAAATTGACCTGGGAAAAGGTAAACGGGTTTTTCCCCTGCTGGAGAAAGGTCTCGTGGGTTTCCCGGTCATAAACTTCGGGGTGCTCGCCGAAGACCCGGGTCAGCCGGGTGGCCAGGGGGGAATCCACGTAGATGGGCATCCGGGGCACCTCTCCGTCGTCGTAGAGGCCGTGGAGAACGTAGAGCAGCTCCTGGGTCCGGCCGAAGGCAAAGGACGGGATGAGCACGGTCCCGCCCCGCTCGTGGGTCTTCAGCAGAACGTCCCGGACCATCGTCCGGGTGTCGGCGACCGGCTCATGACGCCGATCGCCGTAGGTGCTTTCCATAATCATCAGATCGACATCCCGGTCGTCGTCCATGAAGTTGAGAGCCGGGTCCCGGATGATCGGCTTGCCGAACCGGCCGATGTCGCCGGTGTAGAGGATCGTCCGGGGCCGGTCGGCTCCCGTGTACCGGAGGGCCGAAACGGCTGATCCGAGGATGTGGCCGGCTTCGTAGAAGGTGCAGAGCAGGTCCTGGCCCACGGCTATGGCATGGCGGTAGGGGTAGCCGTCAAAGGCGGCCAACGCCCGTTCCGCGTCCGGGGTCGTGTAGAGCGGATCGATCGGGTCGATGCCGTGGCGGGACAGGGCATCCGTGATGGCGGTCGGGTTCAGGCGGTGGCGGTCCGCCTTGAGGAGCCGCTTGATCTCGGCCATCTCCTGGTTGGACACCCGGCGGCCCGACTGGCCGCGCTTGATTTCGGCCAGAGCGGACCGGGCGGTTTTGTAATTGAGGTAGGCGGCATCCGATTCCTGGATGTGAGCGCTGTCGAGGAGCAGATATTCGGATGCGTCGGCCGTGGCCCGGGTAGAGACCACCCGCCCGGCAAACCCGTGCCGGGTCAGCAGCGGAATCCGGCCGGAATGGTCGATGTGGGCGTGGGAGAGGACCACGTTGGCGATCTGCTCGCCGGCCACCGGCAGGGACCGGTTCTTTTCCGCCGCCGCCTTCCGCCGCCCCTGGAACATCCCGCAGTCGAGCAGGACCTTATCGGTCGGGGTGGTCACCTGATGCATGGATCCGGTTACCTCCCGGACCGCCCCGTGAAACGTCACCGCCACCGTTCCCTTGTTTTTCACATTACCCTCCACCTGGCCGGGGACTGAAACCGCGACCCCGGCTTCGGAACAAGATCTAAACGCGCTTTAAACCTCGCGGGGCGTTATTGCCCGTGCCGGGCCTTGACCGCCGCCCGATCCACCCCGCCGTCGGCCGTCCTGGGCAGGGCCTCGATGAATTCCACGTACCGGGGCTTTTTGTATCGAGCGATCCGGGATGCCACAAATTCCATCAGGTCTTCGGGCAGGAGGCTCGCCCCCGGCTCCAGCACGCAGACCGCCTTGATCCCCTCCCCGAACTGGGGGTCGGGGACGCCGATGACGGAGACTTCGGCCACGTCGGGGCACTGGAGAATCACCGCCTCGACTTCCGCCGGATAGACGTTTTCCCCGCCAGGCTTGATCAGCTCCTTTTCCGGCTTCCGGCCGGCAAAGATCAGGTGCCCGGCCGAATCGAGCTTCCCCAGGTCCCCGGTGTGGTGCCAGCCGTTCCGGAAGGTCCTCCGGTTGAGCTCGTCCTGTCCCCAGTATCCGGAAAAGACCAGCGGTCCCTGGACCACGATCTCCCCTTCCTCGCCGTCCGGGACGTCGGCGTCCGAATCGTCCACCAGGCGCATTTTGGACAACAGGCCCTGAGCCCCGGCGGTGCCGGGCCGGTCCGACGCCGGGCCGAGGGTCACAAATCCGCCGGTCTCGGTCTGGCCGTAGAGAATCCAGAATCGAGCATTCGTCCGGGACTCGAGGGCCGCGATGGGGTCCGGCCCGTCCAGCCCCATGACCACCCGGAGGGACGACAGATCCCGCTCCGTTTCCTCCATGGCCGATACCAGCCGGGAGAGCATCGGGGGAAAGGACCCCATGAGGCTGATCCGCTCCGACTCGATGATCTCGAGGGCCGCTTTCTCGTCGAATTTCTCGGCCACTACGTTCTTCCCGCCGACGTGGAGAGTGGCCAGAGCCAGGTTGAGGCCGGTGATGTGAAAGAGCGGCAGCATGTTGAGGTAGCCGTCGGCCGGGGAGAGCCCCAAATGGGCCACCACCTGGACATTGGCGGAGATGAAGTTGGCGTGGCTCAGGACCGCCCCCCGGGGGACTCCCTCAACGGCGGCGGTATAGATGATGCAAAACGGGTCATCACCGTCCACCGGCGCCAGGGGGGCCGGTCCGTCCGCGTAGAGATCGGTCAACCCGTCGATCCCGCCGCTGTCGGAGGTAAAGGCGATCCGGCCGGTTCCCGCCGGAGCCAGGTCCCCGGCCGCTTCGAGGTGAGCCGAGTCCGCCACGATGAGCTTGGGGCCGCTGTCGGCCAGGATCGTTCGGATTTCGTCGGGCGACAGGCGCCAGTTGACCGGGACCAGCACCGCGCCCAAAGCCGCCGCCGCGCCGATCAACGGGAAAAAGCCTTCGTGGTTAAGGGCGAGGATGGCCACCCGGTCGCCCTTGACCACGCCCCGGCTGGCCAGCCCCACGGCCAGTCCATCAACCCGCCGGGCCAGCTCCTGGTGAGAAATCCGGATGCCGTCGGCCGTCACCACCGCCGTCGCTTCGGCAAACAGCCGGGCGTTCCGGCTGAACATGTCATGGATTGTAAAGCTTCTGAGATTCATGGACTCTCTCCTCAATTCGGGTTCTATGCGCTTCCGCCCTTGCCGGGGACCGAAATCCCGGATATGATCCCCCGGCCTGACGCATCGTTTCAGGTCGATGTAAACCGGGGGCGCCCCGGCAATTGTTTCAATCACAACGGAGGACCACCGACATGCTGCTCAACCCGACGCTTCCCCCTTATGCGGATCTCGACGCCGGATCAAGGAAAATTCTGACCGCCACCATCGACTTCTTCGAAAACCGGGGAAAAGAACGGCTCAAGCACGACGATCACGAGGCGATATGGTACGCCGACTTCCTGCAATTCGTCAAGGACCAGCGGGCTTTTGCCACCTTTCTGACCCCGGCGGCCCTGGGATCGGACCCGGCCGATCGCTGGGATACCCACCGGATTTGTTTGATGAACGAGGTTCTCGGGTTCTACGGCCTGCCCTACTGGTACACCTGGCAGGTCTCCATCCTGGGCCTGGGACCCTTATGGATGAGCGACAACGAAGCCCTCCGCCGGCGGGCGGCCCGGGCCCTCGATGACGGCGGGATTTTCGCCTTCGGCCTCTCCGAAAAGGCCCACGGCGCCGACCTCTATTCCACGGAGATGATGCTCACCCCCCTCGGCGACGGGGCATACGTGGCTGACGGCGGGAAGTATTATATCGGCAACGCCAACGGGGCCGCCCTGATCTCGACCTTCGGCCGGGACTCGGAGACCGATGAGTACGTCTTTTTCGCGGTTTCCCCGGACAGCCCCCACTTCAACCTGGTCAAAAACGTGGTCCGCTCCCAGAGCTACGTGGCTGAATTCGGCCTGTCCGGCTATCCGATAAGCGAGGCCGACATCCTGTCCCGGGGCCAGGCCGCCTGGGACGCGGCCCTCAACACCGTCAACGTGGGCAAGTACAACCTCGGCTGGGGGAGCATCGGGATCTGCACCCACGCCTTCTACGAGGCGGTCCGTCATGCCGCGAACCGGCATCTCTACGGCCGGTGCGTCACCGACTTCCCCCACATCCAGGCCCTGCTGACGGACGCCTACGTCCGGCTCCGCGCCATGAAGCGGTTCACGGAGCGGGCCAATGACTACATGCGATCCGCCTCAGCCGAGGACCGCCGGTACCTCCTCTATAATCCCATCGTCAAAATGAAGGTGACCACCGAAGGGGAGACGGTCATCAACGCGCTCTGGGACGTCATCGCCGCCAAGGGCTTTGAAAAGGACACCTACTTCGAATCGGCGGCGAGGGAAATTCGGGCCTTGCCCAAGCTCGAGGGCACGGTCCACGTCAACATGGCCCTGGTGGTCAAATTCATGAAAAACTTTCTCTTCAACCCGGCGTCCTACCCCGAGGTCCCGGTCCGCAAAGACCCGGCCGACGACGCCTTTCTCTTCGCCCAGGGCCCGACCCGGGGCCTCAGTGGTATCCGGTTCCACGACTTCCGGCCGATCTTTGCCGGAAGCCGGCTCCCCAATGTCGCCGTTTTCCGGGAACAGGTCGCGGCGTTTATCGATCTGTTGACCCAGACGCCGCCAGCCGGAGGGCAGGAGAAGGATCTCGACTGTTTGCTCCACCTCGGCGAGATCTTCACCGAAGTGGTGTACGGCCAGCTTATCCTCGAAGCCGCCGCCATCAACGGCGACCCCGACGTCCTGGTGGACGGGATTTTTTCAACAATCGTCCGGGACACGGCCGCGGCCGCCCTCAAGCTCCACAACCTCTCCCGGACCACATCGGATCAGGCGAGCCGCTGCCTCCGGATCATTCAACGGCCCGCCGACGACGCGGGCTGGCGCCGGACGGTCCTGGCCGACTACGTTGGCCCGGCCGCGGACGCCTACGAGATGAAGCCCTGACCCGTCTCTCCGTCCCCCGGATCATCCTTGAGCGGACATCCGAGCCCCCGCCCATCGGCTGGTCCGGGGCAGGCGTTTTTTCCAATTTTTCAATTGACAGCTTGCCAAAAGCGGTATAGTCTCTCTAAAAGATGGCGGGCTATTTTAATCGCCCTTAATCCGCTCAAGCTGATTCTCTTCCACTGATTGTCTGTTCTCCGGATACCGACGGCAGGCCGAGGTTCACGCCCCGATCCGATCGACACCGCCCGCGAGCCTCGCCCCTTGATCCAGCCCGCCGCGCCCTGGCTTTCCCGATTATTGCCGCCGGGATGCCGGCCCCACGGAAGAGCCCGGGGAGCGGAAGGGAACCATTCCAAGGTGACCATTCAAGGAGGGTTGAGATGCGCAAACCGTTACAGAAAAGCACTCGGGCCCCGATTCAATGGGCGTATTTCAATTCCAACCAGTACCATCCCGGCCGGCCGGTAGCCTGCGGCGAGGACGGGATCGCCTTTATCGCCGACGTCAATCTCCGGCCGGGGACCCCTCTGTTTATTAAAAAGGGCCAGGCTCCGGCCGACGCTTCCACCACGGTGATTTACCACGCCGTGCCGACGGCTGGAGTGGCGGAGGTGAAGTCCTGCCGGGAGGCGATGGACCCCGGTGCGGACGGCTACGAGATCCGGGTCAGGTTTCCCGGCCGGTATTACTACGGATAGCCGTCCGTCTCAGATCTGAAACCGCCCCACGATTTCGGAAAGCGTCTTGGAGACCGCTGTCAGGTCTGAAGCGGCCGAACGGGTGCTGGCGGCGGCATCAGCCGTCTGGCCGGAGGCCTCGCTGACCCCGTGGACGGTTTGGGCGATCTCGCGAGCGACCTGGGCGGCCTCGCCGGCGGCTCGGGCCACATCCTGGACTCCACCCGACAACTGCTCCACATGGCGAGCCACCTCGTCGGCGGTCCGGGACGAGTCGTCCGTGGAACGGGCGATGGTTTCCACCAGCCGAGCCGACTCGTTGGCGTCCGAGGCCACCGTGCTGACGGTGGCCGCGTTTCGGGCATTTCTAATTTGACGATAATTATATGAAATATGAAATTTAACCCGGCAGTCCAGCGGACAAATGGGCGCTTCCGCTA
>CAYNGG010000134.1:0-9751 GCA_964396575.1 uncultured Desulfobacteraceae bacterium
TCCGGCGCAAGCGGGGATATTAAGCATCCGAAGGGGGAAAATCAAGTGGCCGGGCCGCGGGGGCCGGCTTTCGACGCGATTCGTTCGATGACCCCGGCGGCCAGGAGCGGGATGAGGATCTCGTGGTGGCCCACCAGGTTATAGCCCCGGCCGCCGGCGGCGGTGGGCCGGGCGACCACGTTGGTCAGGGGACGGTAGTGGCGGATGAAATCGAGGTTGGCGGCGGTGAATCGCTCCACCCGGTGGCCCCGGTTCCGGACCAGGGTGAGGGCCTTCAAAAAGACCTCCGGGAGGATCACGGCCGAGCCGACATTCAGGTAAACCCCGTCAGTCAGGGTCGCCACCGCCGAGGCAAAAATCCGGAAATCGAGGTGGGATGCGGCCCCGGCCAGGCCGGGCGGAAAGTCGGGGTGGAGATGGATGACATCGGTGCCGATGGCCACGTGGACGGTCACCGGTATCCCCAGACGATCCCCGGCGGCGAGGATGCTGGCTTGTTCCCAGGTCGGCCCGGCTTCCCGGATCGACCGCCCCACGGCCCGGCCCAGGCCGATCTCCTCGGCGCCGGCCAGTCGGATGGCGGCGGCCAGCCCCTCACCCGTCTCCCGGGTCACGCCGAAACGGCCGTCGGACAGGCCCCCGGCCACGTCCTCGGAGGTGGTGCCGGTCAGGGCCAGCTCGTAGTCGTGGATGATCCCGGCGCCGTTTAAGGCCACCGCCGTGATGATCCCCCGCTCCATGAGGTCGATGATCACCGGGGAGAGTCCCACCTTGATGACGTGGGCCCCCATGGCGAGGATCACCGACCGCTCCCCGAGGTGAGCATCGGCCACGGCGGCGATCAGCCCCCGGAGGTCCGCTCCGGCGAGGATGGCCGGGAGGCGGTCGAGGAAGTCGGAAAACCCGCCGCCGGGCTCCCACGGCCGGGCGAAATCCCGGGTGTTCACCAAGCTCTTGCGGTCGGCAATGGAGACGGTGGTCAGGCCGGTCAGGTCGATGGGGTCGAGGTCACGGGATCGGGTCATGGGTCACGGCGTTCCAAAGGCTTCGGGGTAGCGGATTCGGTCCACCAGCTCGCAGAGGAGATGGCCGTAAAAACCGTGGGTTTCCTGGATTCGGGCGGTGACCGACGAGGGGACCGTCAGGGCCAGGTGGACCATGGCGGCCAGGGGGCCGCCCCGGCCGGTAAAGCCAAGGGTGTAGATCCCCAGCTCCCGGGCCGCCGCCACCGCCTGGAGAACGTTGGGAGACCGGCCGCTGGTGGTGATCCCGATGGCCACATCCCCCTCACGGCCCAGGGCCCGGACCTGCTTGCTGAAGATCTCATCGAAATGGTAGTCGTTGCCGATGCTGGTGAGGACCGATGTGTCGGTGGTCAGAGCCAGAGCCGCCAGGGGGGGGCGCTCGATCCGGAACCGGTTGACCAGCTCCGCGGCAATGTGCTGAGCGTCGGCGGCGCTGCCCCCGTTGCCGAAAAGGAGCAGCTTGCCCCCTTCATCAAGGCACCGGGCCACCCGGACGGCGGCCGACACCAGCCGGGACCGGTTGGCGCAGACGGCGCTCCGCTTGACCCGGAGACTCTCGTCGGTGAGGGCGTCAATCAATCGTTCCATGGGGCGGTCGCTCAGGATGCCCGGGCCGTGAGGCGGGACTGGATGGTTTCGATGTGGGCCTCGGCATCGTAACCCCGGTCAGCGGCTTCGAGGAAGGCATCCATGGCCTCGGAGAGTCGGCCCGCCCTTTCGTAGAGGCGTCCCAGGCGGAAGCGGAAAAGGCCGTTGTCCGGGGCCAGATCGATGCTGTGCCGGCAGAAGGTCAGGGCGATTTCCAGGTTTTCCCCCTGCTCGTGGAAGAGCTGGCCCATGGCCGACAGAGCCGCCGCGTCGCTGGGATTCAGCCGGACGGCCTTTTTGTAAGCCTTTAGGGCCTGTTCCGGCCGGCTTTCAGCGGCGTGAGCCTCCCCGAGATACCGGTGGACGGCGGCCGATTCCGGCCGGATGGCCGCGGCCCGCTCCAATTGCGAGATCGCTTCGGCCGTCCGGCCCAGCTCCAGATGGAGCCGGCCCGCCTGAATGGCGGCCTCGAACAGGGTCTCATCGGCCTGAAGGGCGTTTTCAAACAGCTCCAGGGCCCCTCGTGGGTCCCCTTTGAGCCGGCGGATCAGCCCGGCGTTGTAAAGCGCCATGACCTCGGATGGGTTGATGGCCGCCGCTGTGGAAAAGGCGGCCAGGGCCTCGTCCAGGGACCCGATGGCCCCGTAGCAGACCCCCAGGCTGTTGAGGACGTTGACGTTTTGCGAATCCAGGCGGCGAGCCGCCTGAAACTCGCTGATGGCGCCGTGGACATCCCCCTGGCCGTAGAGGCGGTCGCCGCTGATGTTGAGGCTCACCGCGTCGAACGCGGCGGTGCCGGCCGGCCCGAAGCAGGCCGCATGGTCCAGGGCTTTCCGGGCGTTGTCGAGGATCTGGTCCCGGCTGTAGTCGAGCGTGGGAAAGGCCGCGATCCCCACGGTCAGGGTCTCATTCCGCCGCTCGGCGAGGTTCCGCCGAACCCCGTCCGCCACCGTCCGGCACCGGTCAGCGCCCGCTCCGGACAGAATACAGCCGAAGACCTTCCGATCCATCAGCCCCCAGATCCCCCCGTGAGCGGCGCAGGCGGTGTCGATGGCCCCGGCCACGTCCAGGAGCAGGGCGGCGGCATATTCCTTGCCGGGAACGTTTTTCTTGGGGGAAAACTGGTCAATGCGTATGGCCATGCCGCCAAACCGGGGCAGGGGCGAGACAAAGTCGGCGGTTGCGGCGGAAAAGGCCCGTCCCACCAGAATACCGGGGAACCGGCGGGAAAGCTTCTCCAGGCAGACGGAAGATTTCCGGACCCCCTCCGCCGGCCGAACCGCCGGGTCGGTCCGGCGGAACAGGAAGTCCCGATCCGCTCCCCGCTGGTTGCGGATGCCGGCCGATTGATCCCGCCGGGTCACGGCCGGACCTCATCGAAAAGAGCGGTAACGGCCGAAGCGATGAGGGGCACCTCGTCTTCAGCCACGGTCCGGGGGTCGAGGACGAATTGATCGGCTTCGATCCGGCCGATCACCGGCGGCTCACCCGTCCGGAGACGCTCCTCGATTGCATTGGGGGAAAAGCCGTCCACCCGGAGCCCCACGCACCGGCTGGGGAGAGTCAACAGCGGGAGCGCTCCGCCCCCGACCCGGGATGATAGGTCAATGCCGTCCGTCTCCAGCCTCGGATCGCCGATGGCCGTCAGGGCGGCTTCGATCTCCGCCGCCCGGAGAGCGGTGTCCGAGTAGGTCCGGGTCATGGCCCGGAGAGTGGGGATGGTCCGGACCGCCGTCTCCGGATCACGGTAGAGCCGGAGGACGCTTTCGAGGGCGGCCAGGGTCATCTTGTCGATCCGTAGGGCACGGGTGATGGGATTTTTTTTGAGCCGATCGACCAGCTCCCGACGCCCCACAATAATCCCGGCCTGGGGGCCGCCGAGGAGCTTGTCCCCGCTGAAGGTCACCAGGTCGGCCCCGGCGGCCACCGACGCCTGAACCGTGGGCTCCGCCGTCAGCCCGTAACGGGTCAGATCGATGAAGTTGCCGCTGCCGAGATCTTCCATCACCGGGACCCCGTGTTTCGCCCCCAGGGCCACCAGGTCGGCCAGGGAGACCTCGGCCGTAAACCCGACCACGCTGTAGTTGCTTTTGTGGACCTTCAACAGGAGAGCGGTCTCGTTGTTGATGGCTTCGGCGTAATCCCGGGGATGGGTCCGGTTGGTGGTGCCGACTTCTTTTAAGATCGCTCCGCTTCGGGCCATGACGTCGGGAATCCGGAATGCGCCGCCGATCTCCACCAGCTCGCCCCGGGAAACCACCACCTGCTCGCTCCGGGCCAGCGTCTCGAGGCAGAGAAGGACGGCTCCGGCATTGTTGTTGACCACCAGGGCGGCTTCGGCGCCGGTGATCTCGCGGAGCAAACCGTCCACGGCGCTGTACCGCTGCCCCCGCCGGCCGGCGGGGAGGTCGAATTCGAGGTTCGAGTATCGCCCGGCCACCTCGGCTACCCGGCGGATGGCCTCGGCCGGAAGACGGGATCGGCCCAGGTTCGTGTGGACCACTACCCCGGTGGCGTTGACCACCGGCTTCAGGTTGGGGCTCATGTCCCGCCGGGCCCGCTCACGGACCCGGTCCAAGACCGAATCCAGGGTCAGCTCGGATTCAGACGGCATACCGCCGTCCCCGAGGATGGCCTCCCGGAGGCCAGCCATGACCTCTCGGGCGGACCGGGTCAACACCGATCGGGGGATGTCGGTGAGGGCCGGATGGGTCCGAGCCGCCTCCAGAACAGCGTCAACCCCCGGTATCCGTCTCAGGCGCGCTTTTTGTCGTGGGGTCAATTCCATGTCGGTTCCGATGCTCTCAGCCAGTACCGGCGGCCCCGAAGGCCGTCGGAAAGCACGAATCGTTAAAGACATAGCAGACCCATGAAAAAATCTCAAGCCCGGTGATTTTGGATTTTAGATTTCGGATTTCAGCTTTTAGAGACCTCCGATGTTTCCAAATCTTTGGAAACATCGGAGGTCTCTATCCGCGCTTGGTGGGGTGGCGGGAGGGACGCCCTAGCGAATCGGGCGAAAGGGATGATGATTTCAGGGGGACCTCCAATTTTTTGCTTGCAATTCTTGATACGTTTTTATATGGCCAATATGTATGCGGCGATGTCATCCCCGCAAAGGACATGCGGAGTATGAACCGTCCAACGGACCATCGACAATGGACCCCAAAAACGATACCAGGAGGTAGGGCATAGCTAGATCGCGACAAACTAACCAAGCCAACATCAATAAAAAGATACGCGCCAAGGAGGTCCGGGTGATCGACCCCGACGGGAATCAGATCGGCGTCGTTCCCACCGACAAAGCGCTGGCCACGGCGTTGGAATTCGGCCTTGACCTCGTTGAAGTCTCTCCTAACGCAAATCCGCCGGTCTGCAAGATCATGGATTACGGGCGGTTCAAGTACGAGCAGACCAAAAAGCAGCAGGAGGCGCGGAAAAAGCAGAGCACCTTCCAGGTCAAGGAGATCAAGGTCAGACCCAAGACCGGATCCCATGACCTCGACGTCAAGCTCGGCCACATCAAGCGCTTTCTGGATAATAAGGATAAGGTGAAGGTGACGCTTATCTTCCGAGGTCGAGAAATCACACTCACCGACCTCGGCCGGGAAGTCTTGGAGCGGATCGCGGAAGAGACATCCGAATTCGCCGTGGTCGAGCAAAGACCCAAAATGGAGGGGCGTACCATGGTAATGGTGCTCGCCCCCCGATAAACGGCCCCCCCTCCCTGGCGGCCATCGGCCGTCAGGGAAGTGTGCCGGATAATTGATCGGTTTTTTCAGGAGGTGGCGTGTGCGAGGCGGCAGGTTTGCCCACGCCACCTGTTTTTTGTTGATCCAATCCAATTAGAAAGAGGTGTAACATGCCAAAGATAAAGACGAATCGGGCCGCCGCCAAGCGGTTTAAAAAGACGGGAAGCGGCAAATACGTCTATGCGAAATCCTTCGGGAGTCACATCCTGACCAAGAAGAACCGGAAGCGGAAGCGATCCCTGCGCCAGAGCCGGATCATCGACGGCACCAACATGCGCGAGGTCCGCCTGCTCCTTCCCAACGGCTGACGGCACTGAAGTTGGAAGTTTGAAGGTTGAAGCGTTGTTTTTTAGCACACTTCACCATTCACATTTATCTAAGGAGGACGAGACATGCGTGTGAAAAGAGGATTCAAGGCGAGACGACGCCGGAAAAAGGTTCTCAAGCTGGCCAGAGGATTCCGCGGCGGACGGAGCAAGCTCTTCCGGACCGCCGCCGATGCGGTTGACAAGGCGTTGATGTACGCCTACCGGGACCGTCGGGCCCGGAAGCGGGATTTCCGACGGCTCTGGATCGCTCGGATCAATGCCGGCGCTCGGATGAACGGGCTCAGCTACAGCAAGTTTATCCATGGCCTGAAGACGGCCCAGGTCGAGCTGGACCGGAAGGTTCTGGCGGAGCTGGCCGTGTCCGACCCGGCGGGTTTCTCCCAGGTCGCCCGGCTGGCCGCCCAGTAGATCTAAAAACCCATAGCCCGAAACACCGGAGTCGTTGTGGAACAGTCCATTGACACCATCAGGGAGGATGCCCTCGAGGCTCTGGCGGCGGCCGGGGACCCGGAGGCCGTCCAGGACGCAGCCGTCCGCTATCTGGGTCGGAAAGGGGCGGTGACCCGATTTCTCCGGAACATCTCGTCACTGCCTCCCGAAGACCGGCCGGCCGCCGGAAAGCGGGCCAATGCCGTCAAACAGGAGCTTGAGGCGGCAGTAGAAGCGGCCAGGGTCCGGCTGGCGGCCGAGGCCGCCGGGCCGGCGGACGCCATCGACGTGACTCTGCCCGGCCGGGGGATAAAGGCGGGGTCGCTCCACCCCATCACCCAGACCACCGCCCGGATTTGTGAGATCTTCACCCGCCTCGGATTCGACATCGCCGAAGGCCCCGAAGTGGAATCGGACTATTACAACTTCGAGGCCCTGAATATCCCCCGGAACCACCCGGCCCGGGACATGCAGGACACCTTTTACGTGTCGGACAACGTGGTCCTGCGGACCCATACATCCCCCATCCAGGTCCGGTTCATGGAGGGGCGGACCCCGCCGGTCCGGATCATCGCGCCGGGCAAGGTCTATCGATGCGACTCCGACCTGACCCACACCCCGATGTTTCATCAGGTGGAAGGGCTCCTGGTGGACACCCGGGTCTCCTTCGGCGACCTCAAGGGGATTCTCACCGAGCTGGTCCACGGGCTCTTTGACGAGCGGATCGCGCTTCGGTTCCGGCCATCCTTCTTCCCTTTCACCGAGCCGAGCGCCGAGGTGGACATCCTCTGTGTGATATGCCGGGGCGACGGCTGCCGGGTCTGCTCGGGAACCGGCTGGCTCGAGGTCCTGGGCTCGGGGATGGTCCATCCGGCGGTCTTCGAGAATGTCGGCTACGACACGGACCGGTACTCCGGGTTCGCCTTCGGGATGGGGGTGGAGCGGATCGCCATGCTGACCTACGGCATCGACGATCTCAGGAAATTTTTCGAAAACGATCTCAGGTTCTTGGGGCAGTTCTGACATGAAAGTAAGCACTAGCTGGCTGGGGGCTTATGTCCCCCTGAAGACCTCCGTCGCCGATCTGGCCGAGGCATTGACCATGGTCGGCCTGGAGGTAGAAGGCGGCGAGGACCGATACGCTCATCTGGCCGACGTCCGGGTGGCCCGGATCGATCGGGTCAGCCCTCACCCCAATGCCGACCGCCTGTCCGTCTGCGAGGTGACCTCGGGACCGGATGGGGGACCGGTCACCGTGGTCTGCGGAGCCCCCAACGCCGAGGCGGGGCGAGTGGCTCCCCTGGCCCGGCCGGGAGCGGTCCTGGCCGACGGGGGAATTCTTGAGCGGAGCGTCATTCGGGGGGTGTCGTCCGAGGGGATGCTTTGCAGTGCCGCCGAGCTGGGCCTCGGGACCGACGCCAGCGGTCTGATGATCCTGGACCCGGACCTTGTGCCGGGAACCCCGCTGGCCGAAGCCCTGGGACTCTCGGACACCGTCTTCGAAATCGGCCTGACGCCCAACCGCCCCGACTGCCTGTCCGTCATCGGGATCGCCCGGGAAGCCGCCGCCATCCAGGGGGTCTCCCTCACCCCCCCGACGATCTCCCCGCCCGACGGCGAAGGTGAGATCACCGGGGAGACCCGCGTGACCATCGAGGCCCCGGACCACTGCCCCCGCTACGCCGCCCGGCTGCTCACCGGGATCACCGTGGGCCCATCGCCCGACTGGCTCGCGGACCGGCTCCGGTCGGTGGGCCAGAAGCCCATCAACAATATTGTCGATGTCACCAACTTCGTGATGCTCGAGATGGGCCAGCCCCTTCACGCCTTCGACTTCGACCGCCTGGCCGGCGGCCGGATCGTCGTGCGCACCGCCAGCCCCGGCGAGCCGTTTACCACCCTCGACGGCAAGGAGCGGCTCCTGGACGGGGATATGCTCATGATTTGTGACGCGGAAAAGCCGGTGGCCGTCGGCGGCGTCATGGGCGGGCTCAACTCGGAGATCGACGAAACCACCACCCGGGTCCTCATTGAAAGCGCCTGGTTCGATCCGGTCAGCATCCGGAAGACCGCCCGGCGGCTGGGACTCGCCACCGAGGCTTCCCACCGGTTCGAGCGGGGCGTCGATCCCGACGGGACCGTCCGGGCTTTGGACCGGGCCGCCGCCCTGATGCTCGAGGCCTCCCCCGGCGGAACCCTGATTCGGGGCGTCATCGACGAGCGGCCCAAGGTGGTGGGGCCATCACCCATCCCCGTCAGTGTCTCCGCCACCAACCGGCGGCTCGGGACCGACCTGGACGGCCCGGCCATGGCCGAGCTGCTCCGGTCCATCGACTTCGACGTCACCCTCGAGGACAGCGACCGGATGACGGTGATGCCGCCCTCGTTCCGGGTGGACGTGACCCGTCCCGAAGACATCTCCGAAGAAGTGGCCCGGCTCTGGGGCTACAACCGGATTCCCACCACCCTCCCCCGGATGCCGGCCGGAGCGGCGGAGCCCGACCCCCGGCGGACCCTTCGGGAACGGGTTCGGACCCTCTTGACCGGCGCCGGGCTCACCGAGGCGGTCTCTTACAGCTTTGTCAGCCGGGATGCCCCGGACCGCCTCGCCCTGGCCGAATCCGATCCCCGGCGGTCGGTCGTCTCGATCCTCAACCCCCTGAGCGAGGAAGGGGCCGTAATGCGCACCTCCCTTCTCCCCGGCCTCCTGGCCGCCGCCGCCCGGAACGCGGCCCAGGACGTCCGGACCCAGCGGCTTTTCGAAGTGGGAAAGATTTTCCTGGCCAGCGGGGATGCGGACGTTTTGCCGGATGAGCCGGAAATGGCCGCCGGGCTCATGACCGGAGCCCGGTACGATTCAGCCTGGCATTCGCAATCGGCCCGGTCCGACTTCTTCGATATCAAAGGGGTGGTGGAACGGCTCCTGGACGCCCTGGCGATCCCGGCCGTCCGGTTCAGCCGGCTGGCCGACGGGGAGACGCCTTATCTCCGGCCCGGCCACGCGGCCCGGATTCATTCCGGTGAGCAAGCCATCGGGGCCGTGGGAGAAGTCCATCCGGAGACGGCCCGGCGTTTTGCCCTCCGGGAGACCGCCTTTGTTTTCGAGCTGGACCTGGAGGCCCTGGCCGCCCAGGTTCCCGGCATTCGACAAATCCGGCCCATCCCCCGGTTTCCGTCGGTCTCCCGGGACATCAGCCTCATTGTAGAAGCGGCGGTGCCCGCCGGGGATGTGGCCGACGCCCTTAAATCCGCCGACGTGCCGGGCAGGGAGCTGGTCGAGACCGCCTTTCTGTTCGACCTTTACGAGGGAGAAGGCATCCCCGCCGGCCGCCGGAGCCTGTCGTTTCGCCTCGTTTACCGATCACCGTCGGAGACCCTGTCCGACGAGCGGGTCAACGCCATCCACTCCGCCATCGCCGACCACGTGCTGCGGCAATTCAACGCCGAGCTGCCCAGATGAGTTTAGTGCCTTATTCCTCAAAGATTGTCGAAAAAAACAAGAAAATTTATGAGGAAATTAGGCAGCTATATCAATAAGTTGTTCAGTGGAAGCAGATAGCAGAGCGTTGAGATGAGAATCCGGTTCGCCATGACGAGCAGATCCTTGATGTCGTCTTTGCCTTTCAGC
>CAYNGG010000135.1:0-3105 GCA_964396575.1 uncultured Desulfobacteraceae bacterium
GGCGTCGGAGATTCGGATGGCGTCGAGTCCGGCACCGCATCGAAGATGGCGTCCGGCACCGCATCGGGGACCGCCGAGGCGGATGATCCCGTGACCACCGATTCGAGCCGCCCCACCCGCTGATCCAGAGAGGCCAGGGTCCGGCCCTGGCTCTCGAGCTCTTCCTGGATCGGCTCCAGGTCGCCTAATTGGTTCTCCACGCGGCCGAGGCGGCGGACGACCTGGCCCATCGAATCCGGATCGGCCGCGCCGGAGCCGTCCGTTGACGGGCGGGAGTCGTTGATGGGTTTGACCAAGATCCGTCCGGATCCGCTGTCACCGGGCATCGGGGGCATGTTCATGAACATGATCACCAGAAGCACCGTTGCCGCCACCAGCCATGTGCCCAGCAGGACGCCGGGGATGATGCTCTTCTTACCGGATCTTTTGGGATTCGCCATCTTTCGTTCGCTCCGGGATGGGCGCGGTTTCCGACCTTCGCGACCGTCAAGGTTGAATTGTCGGCTCATCTTACCACCTTTTTCCCATTTGTCAAAAACCAGCCCGAGTTCGGGCTTCAGCCGTCCCCCTGCCCCGCCGCCTCGCCATCGATAAACCGGTCAACGGCCGACCAGAAGGCCCGGCGCACCGGATCGGTCTCCATGAGGATCTCGTGGAGCGCGCCGGGGATAATGATCCGTCGGCAATCCGCGAGCCGGTCGCAAAGGGCTTGCTGAGCCGGGAGGGAGACCACCCGGTCCGACCCGGCGGTAACCATCAGGACCGGCATCCGGATCGGGTCGGTGTAGCCGGGCGCGGTGAGCCGGTCCACCGATCTGAATGTGGCATCCAGCCAGCCATGGGTCACGCCGCCCAGAGCCAGGGCCGGGTTCCGGACCACCTCCCGCTTGGAAAGGGCAAACCGCTCGAAATCAGCGGTGAGGCGGTTGTCGGAAAACCGCTCCCGCCGGAGGTCATAAGGTCCCGCCCCCGGCACATAGGCATGGTCATATCCGTAGGCCACCGCCACCCGGGCCAGGGCTCGGGCCAGCCACCGGGGATAGGGGGCCGTGTTGACATCGACCATGGGCGAGACCAGGACCAGCCGGTCAGCCGCCGTCGGGTATCGATGAAGATACCGCAGAACAATGTGCCCGCCCATGGAGTGGGTCAACAGGATGCGGAGCCCCCCGCCGGTTGGAGCCACCACCCGGTTCAAAAATGCCGCCAGGTCGGAGACGTAATCCGCGTAGTCGTCCACATATCCCCGTTGCCGGTCGGTCAGGAGCCGGGTGGAGAGCCCCTGCCCCCGCCAGTCGAGGCAGAAGGCGTCAAATCCCCGGTCGTTCAACGCCGATGCGGTCTCCCCGAATTTTTCAATGAACTCGAATCGGCCCGGCAGGATCACCGCCCACCCCCGCCGCCGGCCGGGGGCGCAGGGCCACCGTCGCCATCGGATCGATACTCGGGCCGAGGTCCGAAGGTACCCGGTCCGGATCATCAGGCGGGGAGTTGACCGTTTTCGGATTTTCGATTACAGTGACCGCGCACGAAGGTTCCTCCGTCTGATTTCACAGGCATCTCAGTATGAACCAATTTAACCGATTTGAAAAGGAAAAATGGCACACCATTCACACCAATTTGTCGAAACCTACACCGGGCTTGTGGGGTTCGGTCTCGACCGGCCCACCGACGAAAAGACGCTCATCTACTACCTCCAGAAGTTTTCCGATGACGCCCTGGCGGAAACCCTCACCGGCCGGATGACCGACGAGGAGCTCGAGGCGGTCTTTTCCCTGATCACCCGGATCATGAAAGCCCACCTCAGCGAGGGCGAATACCACCGCCTCTTTTTGAAAGAGGACCATCCCTGATCTCGATGAAAGGGGGGCGAATGCTCACCGAGACGCAGCTTGAACGATACGCCGACGTGCTCCTCTGGGCCCTGAAAACGGCCCGGTCCGGACGATATTACAAGGGCCACGTCATCCTCATCCGCTATGACCGGGCGGCCACCCGCCTGGCGGAGATCCTCTACCGGCGGGTTATCGACCGGGGGATGCACCCGATTCAGCGGTGCACGGCGACCCCGGAGATGGAGCGGGTCTTCTATCAGGGGTCCAACAACCGGCAGCTCACCTTCCGGGGACCGGGCGAGACCGAGCTCTGCGAAGGCTTGAACGGCTCGATTTTCCTCTACGCCCCCGAGTCGATCACCCACCTGAGCGATGTCGATCCCGACCGGATCGGGCGGGCGGCGGTGGCCCGGAAACCCCTCCGGGACATCCTGACCCGGCGCGAGGAGGGGGGCGATTTCGGCTGGACCCTCTGCGCCTTTCCCACCGCCGAGCTGGCCCGCCACGCCAACCTCGACCTGAAGACCTACACCGATCAGATCATCCGGGCCTGCTTTCTTGACGCCGAATCCCCGGTGGCCGAATGGGAGTCCGTCTATAAGCGGGCGGTCGCCGTCAAACGCTGGCTCAACGGCCTCTCCATCGAGACGCTCCATGTCGAATCGGACAACGTCGATTTGACGGTCACCCCTGGCCGGGACCGCCGCTGGATCGGGCTGTCCGGCCACAACATCCCCTCCTTTGAGATCTTCCTCTCCCCCGACTGGCGGGGGACCGAGGGCCGGTATTACGCCAACCAGCCTTCGTTTCGAAGCGGCAACTACGTCCGGGGGGTCACCCTCGACTTCAAAAAGGGGGAGGTGGTCGAGGCATCGGCCGAAACCGGCGAGGCGTTCGTGAAGCAGCAGCTCGCCACCGACGGGGGCGCCAACCGGATCGGCGAGTTTTCCCTCACCGACCGCCGGTTTTCCCGGATCGACCGGTTCATGGCCAACACCCTGTTCGACGAAAACCACGGCGGCGAGCACGGCAACTGTCACTTGGCGGTCGGGGCCTCATACTCGGACGCCTACGACGGCGACTCCAAGACCCTCACCCGGGCCCGGAAACGGCAGCTCGGGTTCAACGATTCGGCCATCCACTGGGACCTGGTCAACACCGAGCCCAAGCGGGTGACCGCCCGGCTCCAGGGGGGCGGGTCCCAGGTTATCTACGAAGACGGCCGGTTCACCATCGTCTGATCCGTCCCGCCCCCGTCCAAGGGTGATTG
>CAYNGG010000135.1:3205-9751 GCA_964396575.1 uncultured Desulfobacteraceae bacterium
CAAATCCGAATTCCAAAAAAAAGGAGCGGCAACATGCGGGTTCTCATCACCGGCGGGGCGGGCTTTATCGGATCTCACCTGGCCCAGAGCTATCTGGAGCGGGGCCACGAGGTTTACGTTATCGACGACCTGTCCACCGGATCATTGAGCAACATCAAGGTTCTCCAGGAGACCGCCGCCTACAAACGGCGCTTTTTCGTGACCATCGATACGATTTTGAACCGCGAGGCCATGCTGGAGCTCACCGGGACCTGCGATGTCGTCTTCCATCTGGCCGCCGCCGTGGGGGTCCGGTACATCCTCGAGCACCCGCTGGAATCGATCAAAACGAACATCCAGGGGACGGAAAAGGTCCTCGAGATGTGCGCCAAGTTCAAAAAGCGGGTCCTCATCGCCTCCTCGTCGGAGGTTTACGGCAAACATCTCCACGCGCCGTTGAAGGAGACGGACAACATCATCTACGGCCCGTCGAGCAAATTTCGGTGGAGCTACGCCGCTTCGAAGCTCATGGACGAGTTCACGGCTCTGGCCTACCACCGGAACAAGGGCCTGGCGGCCATCGTCACCCGGCTCTTCAACACCGTTGGCCCCCGGCAGACCGGGGCCTACGGGATGGTGATCCCCCGGTTCGTGGCCCAGGCGCTCAAAGGCGAGCCCCTGACCGTTTACGGCGACGGGACCCAGACCCGGACCTTCACCTACGTCAAGGATGTGGTCGGGGCTCTGATGGCCCTGATGGAAACGGATGCGGCGGTGGGAGAGGTCTTCAATGTCGGGGGGACCGAGGAGATCACCATCCGGGACCTGGCCGACCGGGTCATCCGGGAGACCGGATCGACCTCGACCGTGGAGCTGATCCCTTATGAAAAAGCCTTCGAGAAGGATTTCGAGGACATGCAGCGGCGGGTACCCTGCATCGAAAAGATCGGGAAGGTCATCGGCTTTAAGCCGGAAACGGACCTGACCACCATCTTGAAGACGGTCATCAGCCACATGCGGAAATAGGCGGGAGCCGCTACCGGATCACCCGGAGCGCGGCCCCGCCCTGGAGCTTCTCACGGACGGCGGCCAGGATCACCCGGGTGGCGGTGCCCGGGTCCCGGTCATCCGCCCCTTCGGCCCGGCAGGCCGCCAAGAGCTCGGTGTTCCCGTTCGGAAGCCGAAGCTCGTTCATGATATACCGGCCAAGGGATAAGACCAGGTCCGTCAACTGGTCATCGGTCATGTTGGCGATCCGGGTTTTCTCCCGGAAGGTGAGCCGTGCGATGAGGTCGTCGGCGGCTTCGGCCACGGTCCGGGGAAGGGATCGCGGGTGCTGGATCTCGCCCCCGTCGGCCGGCGTGACGGTACCGGGCATGGCCGTCGAGGTCAGCAGGATATGGAAGGCGGTCTCCAGCACGTCGGCCGTGGCCGTTTCAGACGCCGGGGTGTCGCCGCCGGTGACATAGAGCCGCCGGATTCCGTTTTCCTCGATCCAGTCGGCGATCTCCCGGGCCAGTTGAAACCCGCCCCGGCGGAGATCGCTCGTCAGGACCGGCCGGGCCAGGCTCGCGGCCCGGGTTGAGAGCAGCTCGAAGGCGCTCCCGTCCGGGCCGTCGAGGAGAATCAGCATCCCCTCGGCGGCCCGGAGATTGGCCATGGGCGTCCCCCGATCTTCGGCGGGCAGGTCGAAACGCCAGGCCGCTTCCCGAGCCCCGGCTTCAACGCCCGACCGACCGCCTTGAAACAGACGATCAACCATCGGCATCCATGTCCCAGCCCCATCCGGCGCCGGGTCCCATCATCATGCCGTGGCCACCCCTGCCCATACCGCGTCCCATCATGCCCATGCCGCGAGCACAGCCGCCCCTGCCCATACCGCCACCCATCATCATCCCGGCGCCGGCGTGGGGGTTGATCTCCTTCATCCGGATCACGTGCTCAATCCGTTTCTGGTCGAGCCGGGCCCGGATGTCGGACAGGGACTTCTGGGCCGCCTTGGCGGCTTCCAGGTCCGGTTTCTGTTTGATCAGGATGGATGCCAGCTCCAGCCGCTTTTCCCGGAGCTGCTGGCGAAGGTCCGCCGTTTCGGTGAATAAGGCCTGGCGGGCCTCGGTGATGGATTCCATTTGCTCGGCCGTCAGGCCGGCCGCATAGGGACCCATTGCCCCGGCGCCACGTTGGCCATGGCCCATTCCCCGGCCCATGCCGGCAACGGCGATACTCGTCAGTCCGAAAAGGGCCACGAGGGTCCACACGGTCAATCGAATTGCTTGCTTACGTCTGTTCATGGTCTGATGCCTCCTTAAAAGTAGGGTTGCTTTATTGACCCGACCGTTTTCCGACGGCCGGCGTCGTGCTTATGAAAAGCAAACCCCGTGCCAATGTCTGTAACGTCCCAGAGCCGTCAGGAATTCACAGCGGGACATGCCGGCAAGATCAGCAGCCCGACCGGATGAGAGACGTCCGAGCTCGTAGAGCTTCACCGCTTCGTTTGCGGCCAACATATCGGGTTTGTTCATAACGGTCTGTCATTCAAGAATTTACGGAAAGAATTCTTCAACTTTTCTCCGTAATGATAAGAGATAATTTTTAACATAAGCTCCTTTTGATCCAAATCAGGATTAGCTCTCATTATAGCACGACGTGAAAGCATTATGGTGCTTTGCGATAATGATCGGACTCTTGAGATTTTTTGAGCAACAGTCAGTTTCCTTAACAAGGAGATTTGCACCTTTTCCGCTTCAGGATGAGTATCAGAAGATTGTGTTATCATCTACCTTTTTCCTTTAGCGGGCGTTGTGGTAGGGATATTTGGCACCCCACCCAGCCCTGATCTCGCTCGAAAAAGCAACCGACCGGGTAACAATGACCCAGGGTTGGGTATCCGGCCGGGTAAAAGAGTGACACTCATCAGACCGTCGGGGTCCGGGTTGCCCGGAGCTGTCGGACCAGCCGGTCGATTTGCTCCCGGACCGCCCGATCGGGTGAGAGAAACGCGGTCCCCACCTGAAATCCGGCCGTAGCCACCGACCAGTTGTACCATCTGACCTCGACCTTCACGACCAGGTCCCCGGCCGGGGTGTCCACGGTGAGGGTAAGGTCGGGGAGAGGCCGGGCCACCACCAGGTGCCGACCCCGGATGTCGAGCCGGGAGGTGTAAATGAGCGCGCCCGTAGCCGAAAAGGTGCCCAGTCGGACATCCATCTCGTCGCCTATATCGATAAAGCGCGCCGACAGGATGGCCGGCCAGGCCACCTGATACCGGACCAGTCGGCGCCGATCTGAACGGCTGAAGATCATTCGCGTGCCCGTCCGGCCGCCAAGCCGCTCCGGCTAAGCATCGGCATCCCGCTTCCAATAGGGGTTGATCAGGTCCTCGAAGATGCTCATGGCCGCCTCGGCCCCCTGACCGGCGGCGGTGACGATCTGCTTGTAGCCGCCCTCGACGTCCCCGGCCGAATAAATCCCGGGCACGCTGGTCCGGTGCCGGTCGTCTTTGGCGATGTAGCCGTCAGGCGTAAGTTTGACCCCGACGGCTTCCGCCAGGCTCACCGCCGGCTGGTAGCCGATGGCGATGAAGACGCCGTCGGTGTCGAAGGTGGATGTGGCCCCGGTGCGATTATTGTAGAGGACGACCGCCTCGACCCGTGCCGTTCCCCGGATCTCGCGAACCTCGGTGTTCCAGAGGACGGGGATTTTGTTGTCGGTCAGGTTCCGGGCCAGGACCGCCTGAGCCCGCAAGGTGTCCCGCCGGTGGACCAGGGTCACCGAAACGCCCATGTGATGGAGATAGAGGGCCTCCGTGACCGCGCTGTTGCCTCCGCCCACCAGGATCACCTTCCGGTCCTTGAACAACGGCCCGTCGCAGGTGGCGCAATAGCTCACCCCTCGCCCCGAGAGCCGGTTTTCCCCGGGCACGCCCAGGCGGCGGTGAGTGGCGCCGGTGGCCAGAAGGACGCTATTGACGGTGAAGGTCCGCCGGCTGGTCCGGACCGTAAACGGATGACCGACCTCGATGCCGGTCACCATCTCGCCCTGGAAGATCTGGACATACTGGAGGGCGTGCTGGACGAGGATATCCACGAGGGTCTTGCCGCCCACCGATGTGAAGCCGGGGTAGTTTTCCACCACCGGAGTGGTGGCCACCTGGCCGCCCAAAACCCCCTGCTCCACCAAGGCCGTCCGGAGGCCGGCTCGGCGGGCATAGATTCCGGCGGTCAGCCCCGCCGGACCGCCGCCGACGATGAGGAGATCGGTCTCCACCCGGTCGGCCTCGATATCGGGAATGTAGATCCGCTGCTCCTCGAGCTTCCGGAGCGACTGGACAAAGACCTCCTCGCCCTGTGCCCCCTGGCCGATGAGGATCTCGTCGGCAAAGGTCATCGGGACGCTCTGAGCCCCGTGCTGCTCGGCGAGGTCGGGATTGGCCAGGGTGTCGATGAGGGTCAGGGAGACCAGGTCGGGCCGCTCCACGGCGGCCCGGGCCGCGTTGACCGCCTGCTGGGGGCAGTACGGGCAGCTCGGACTGACAAAGACCATCAGGTCCCGGGTAGCATCGAGGGATTTGAGCATCCGCCGGGAATCCTCGCTCAGGCCGCTGTCTCCGGCCCCGACGAGAAAAAGGAGCTCGATGAAGGTCCGCCCCTCCTCGCCCATGGGGGCTCCGTGCCAGCGGATCCGGTAGCGGTCCGGGGCCAAGACAAGGGTCGGGAACCGGTCGATCCCGTGGCGGGCGGCTTCCGGGCCGTCCGGGGCCTGCTCGTAAATCCGGAGCCGGTCGCTCAGGCCGCCGAAGGTCGAAAGCGCCTGGCGGGCCACCCGGCTGAAGATCTCGCCGTCACCCGGCTGAGCGAAGAGGTGGACGTCAACCGGGTGGGGCAGTCGGTCAAGGGCGCCGCCCAACTTTGCCAGCATCTCCTCTTGGGTACGGGCATCGCCGTGGGGATGGTCTGAACCGTTCATGAGTCTCCTCGCATCTTCGAACGCATTGTGTTACCGGAACCCCGGCGCTTCGGGCACCGATCAGGTTCTCCTTGAATCGACGAACGTCGCATATTATATAGGGAATCGTGCTGGAATTTCAACCCCAACGCCCGCGCCCCCGGGGCGGGCCTTTCAGGTGACCCCATGCAAACCTACGATCTTATCGCCATCGGTACCGGCTCCGCCATGAACATCGTCGCCCCTTACCTTCAGATGCACCCGGAGGCCCGGGTTGCTGTGATCGACCGGGACCCGCCCGGCGGAATCTGCCTGACCAAAGGCTGCATTCCCACCAAGCTCCTGCTTTATCCGGCCGAGGTCCGCCGGACCGCCGAGGCGGCCGCCGACCTGGGAATCCGTCTCACCGTCGAGGCCATCGACTTCCCCGGGATCATGGCCCGGATGCGGGAGACGGTGGCCCATGATGTGGAGTCCATCCGGGCGGGGCTGGCGGCGGCCGAGAACATCGATTACTATCCGGCCACCGCCGAATTCAGCGGCCCTGATACGCTCACTGTCTCCGGCCGGACGATCACGTCGGAGACGATTCTGTTGTGCACCGGCTCCCGGCCGCTGATCCCGCCCATCGAGGGCCTCGAGGAGACGGGTTATCAGACCAGCGACACCGTTCTGGCCATGGAGACCCTGCCCCGGAGTCTGGCCATCATCGGCGGAGGGTACATCGCGGCCGAGTACGGCCATTTCTTTTCAGCCATGGGCGCCAAGGTGGCCATCGTGGGCCGGAACCCTCGGTTTTTGCCCCAGGAGGAGCCGGAGGTGAGCGCCGCGGCCCAAGCGGCCGGCGCCCGCCACATGGTGGTCCTCACCGGCCATGAGGTCCGCCGGGTGGAAACCATCAGCGCCGGGAAAAAGAAAGTAGTGGCCCGGAACGCGGCGACCGGGGAAGAAAAGCGGATCATCGCCGACGAGATCCTGGTGGCCGTCGGACGAGGGCCGACCACCGATCTCCTCAAGCCCGAGCGGGCCGGGATCGAAACGGACGCGGGCGGCTGGATTCGGGTCAACGACCACCTCGAGACGACCCGGCCGGGGACCTGGGCCTTCGGCGATGCCATCGGCCGCCATCTCTTCAAGCACGCGGCCAATTACGAGTCCAAAGTGGTCTTTTACAACGCGATTCTCGGGGAGCGGGTCCGGGTCAGCTACCACGCGGTGCCTCACGCGGTCTTCATCCACCCCGAAGTGGCCTCGGTGGGGATGAGCCAGGCGGATGCCGAGGCACGCTTCGGCCGGGCCGACATCCTCATCGGCCACCAGCGCTTTTCGGAGACCGCCAAGGGCATGGCCATGGGGGAGCGGGACGGGTTCGTCAAGGTGATCGTCCAGCAAGACACGGAGCGAATCCTCGGCGCCCACATCATCGGCCCTCACGCCGCCATCCTCATCCAGGAGCTGGTCACCCTGATGTACACGCCGGAGGCCAACCTCATCCCGATCACCGAGGGGATGCACATCCACCCGGCCCTAAGCGAGGTGGTGGAACGAGCCTGCGGCAACCTGATGCCGGTGGACGATTACAACCATCTGGTGGAACATGGCCATTAGTTGAATTTTGAAGTT
>CAYNGG010000136.1:0-5795 GCA_964396575.1 uncultured Desulfobacteraceae bacterium
CCGGCCGGACAAAGGTAACGTCGTGGCCGGCGCCGGGGATGAGGGCCGTCCGGACATGGGGCGCGGCCCGGTGGAGGCGTTTTAAGACGGCGGCCGGCGGGTAGAGCTTTTCGGTCTCCCCGAGGATCACCAGCGTCGGGTCCTTGAGCCGGCGGAGGTCCCGGTCGGAGAAGACGTCCGGGGGAACGGGCGGGCGGGGCTTGAAGGATCTGAGGGCGGCATAGGTGTCGTCGGCCCAGTCGTCGGCGACCCTTCGGCCGGCCGGGCCGCCGGCCACCAAGTCCGCCAGGATGTAGCGCATAAAGGACCGGCAAAAGCGGGGATGGGGCAGAAAGCAGGCCATGGCCCGGAGAGTCCAGCTCCGGGAAATCCGGTGGACGGTGGCGGCCGGGGCAATGGCGACCAGTGCCCGGATTCGGTGGGGCCAGGCCAGAGCGTACCGGGCCGCAAGCCAACCACCGTAGGAGAGGCCCACCAGGACCGGGGGCTCGATCGGGTCGAGGCCGGTCAGGAGGTCATCGAGCCAGGTCACGAGGTCGTCCGGGGTCCGGGGGAGCCGGGTCGGGACGCTCAGGCCAAAATCGTAGATGGCGTCCACCGCGTGGGTCCGGTACCGGTCGGCCAGAGCGGCGATGTTGGGCTCCCATAGAAGGGAGCTGCCGCCGATTCCGTGGAGCAACACCAGCGGAGGCCCTCCGACCGGCCCGCTCGTCCGGACGAGGGTGGGGCCGAAGGAGGTCGGGACGCTCCGGGTCTCGCCGGAGACCGGCCATTGCCGTTCCCGCCGACCGTACCGGGCCAGGTAGCGGTCCCGGGCCGCGTCGGACCGGAACGGGTGGGGCGAATCGGGCCGGGGCATCGTCGGCGGGCGGCGGATCTCGGCGGCTTCGGGCATGACCGTTGTCCTTTCTATTCCGAGAGAACCTCCCGGACCTTTTCGATGAGGGCGCGGACGGAGAAGGGCTTCTGGATGAAGTTGACGCCTTCCTTGAGGACCCTGTGGTGAGCGATGACGTTTTCGGTATAGCCGGACATGAAGAGGACCTTGAGGTCCGGGTGGGTCTCGGATACCCGCCCGGCCAGGGTCTTGCCGTCCATGTCGGGCATGACCACGTCGGTGAGCAAAAGGTGGACGGGGCCGTCATGGGCCGCCATCTTGTTCAGGGCGTCCTGGCCGTCCTCGGCTTCAATGACCCGGCAGCCCTGTCTTTCGAGGATTTGGCGGGCCAGCCGCCGGACCATCTCGTTGTCCTCGGCGACTAAGACCGTCTCATGGCTGCTTGCCGGGGAAGGCGGGGCCGGGGCCTTGACCGTCTCCTCGGCGCTCTCGCCGGCCGACGGGAGATAAATTTTGAAGGTGGCCCCCCGGCCCGGCTCCGAGTAAACCCAGATGTGGCCGCCGTGCTGTTTGACGATCCCGTAAACGGTGGCCAGCCCCAAACCGGTGCCCAGATCGGCCTTGGTGGTGAAAAAGGGCTCGAAGATGTGCTTCCGGGCCTCCGGGTCGATACCGGTCCCGGTGTCCGAGACCGCCATCATGGCATAGCGTCCCGGATCGACGTTGGAGTGGACCGCGCAATAGGCGGCGTCCAGAACGGCGGGGGAGACCTCGATGGTGAGGGTTCCGCCCCGGGGCATGGCGTCCTGGGCGTTGACCGCCAGGTTCATGAGGACCTGACCGATCTGACCCGCGTCGGCCCGGATGGGGCAGGGGAATGGATCGCAAAAAATCCCCAGGGAGATGTTCTCCCGGAGAGTCCGCCGGATGAGCTTTTCCATCCGCTCCACCACCCGGCGGAGGTCCAGGGGCCGGAGCTCCAGGAGCTGCTTCCGGCCGAAGGCCAATAGTTGCTGGATCAGGTCCCGGGCCCCCCAGGCCGCCCGCTCGATTTGCCGGACCGGCTGATAGTAGTTACTCGACGGGTCGATGTCCTCCTGGAGCAGCTCGGCATAGCCGAGAATCGGGGAGAGGAGGTTGTTGAGGTCGTGGGCCACTCCGGCGGCCAGCCGCCCCACCGACTCGAGCCGCTGGGATTGCCGGAACTGCTCCTCCAGCTCCAGCTCCCGGGTGATGTCCCGCTTGACCGCCACGAACCGCTCGACCCGTCCGGCATCGTTTCTCAGGGGGGAGATGGTGCAGTCCTCGGTGATGCGGGTCCCGTCCTTCCGGCGGTTGACCATCCGGCCGGACCAGATTTTTCCGGCGGTGATGGTCCCCCAGAGGTCTTCGTAAAATTCGGGCGGCTGCGCTCCGCTCTTGAGGATGCGCGGGGTCCGGCCGACGGCCTCGGATTCGGAATAGCCGGTGACCTTCTCGAATGCGGGGTTGACGTATTCGATCACCCCGTCGGGGCCGCTGATCATGACGGCTTCGGATGTCTGGTGGACGGCTTCGGCGAGCCGCCGGGCCAGGCGCTCAGCCCGGATTCGGTCGGTGATGTCCCGGGCGCAGGCGTAGATGGTTCCCTCGATCGGGTGGGATCGCCATTCGATATAGCGGTAGGAGCCGTCCCGGTGGCGGTACCGGTTGGTGAAGCTCAGGAGAGGCTCTTCGCCCGACAGGACGGATACCGCATCCTGAGTGGGCGCGATGTCGTCCGGATGGATGAAGTCGAAAAAATGACGGCCCTCGAGCTCGGCGACCGGGTAGCCCAGGGTCCTTTCCCATTCGGGGTTCAGCCGGTGAAACCGGCCGTTGACGTCGGCAATGCAGAGGAGGTCGATGCTGTTGTTGAAGAAGGTGTCCAGCTCCAGGGTCTTTTCCCGGAGCGCGTCCTCGGCCGTCTTCCGGTGGGTGATGTCCTGGGTGGTTCCGATGATCCGCCAGGGCTCGCCCTCGGGGGTCCGGATGAGCCGGCCGAAGGAATAGAGCCACCGGACCGTGCCGTCGGGCCAGACCACCCGGTAGGTGTTCTCGAACTCGGCGCCCTCATCCAGGACCCGCCGGAGCACGGCCATCCCCTGTTCCCGGTCGTCGGGATGGACGATCCGCTGAACGTCGTCGATGGTCCCGCCGAACTGGTCCATGGAGATCCCGAAGAGGGTCGCGTGCTCGTCGGACCAGTCCACCGCCTGGGTCCGCATATCCCAATCCCAGATTCCCATGTCGGCCGCCGACAGGGCCAGCTCCAGCCGTTCCTTGTTCTCCCGGAGGGCGGCTTCGCTCCGCTTGATCCCGGTGACGTCGGTGCTGATGCCGACCATGCCGACCGGGTTGCCGGATGGATCATGGACGAGCTGGGTCCGGCAGTCGAGGATAACGGTCCCGCCGCCGTTGAGCCGGTTGATCACCTCCCCGCGCCACTGGCCATGGTTTTGGGTGGCGGCCAGGATTTCCGCCTGGGTCGCGCCCTGAACGGGGTCATCACCGTAATGGCTCACATGCCGGCCGATGAGCGCCTCGGGAGTTTTTCCCATGCTCCGGCAGACGGCCTTGTTGACGTAGGTGATCCGGCCGTCGAGATCGGTGGCGGTAATCCAGTCCCGGATCTGGTTGAGGATGTCGGCCTGGAACCGGAGGGCGTCGTCGGCCCGGAGCTGGTCGGTGAGGTCGATGCCCATGGCCCAGATGGTCTCCCTGGCCTCGGACAGGGCGGCCGGCAGGTAGGTCCAGCGGACCGTGTGAACGCCCCCGTCCCTGGCGGTCAGGAGGTTTTCCGATTCGATGTACCGGTCCCCGGCCGATTCCCATTGCCGGCGGACCCGTTGCCGGGCGGTCGGGTCGGGGTAGAGGATGGTCAGCGGGTCGGAGGCCTCCACGATCTCGTCCTTCGGGTAGCCGGTCACCGCCTCGCAACGCCGGTTCCAGAAGGTGAACCGGTCCCGCCGGAGGTCGAAGGCGGTCACCATCACCGGGATATTTTCGGCCAGCCCCCGGAACCGGATTTCGTTTTCCCGGAGCGCCGATTCGGCCGCCTTCCGGCCGGTGATGTCCCGGGCGATGCTCAGGATAGCCCGGGAGTCCGCATAGTCGATGACCCGACAGCTCAGCTCGGTGGGGATCCGCCGGCCGTCAGCGGTAACGTGGACCGTTTCGATGATCGCCTGGCCCGTCTCCAGGAGCTTCCGGATGCTCGCCGGGACCTTTTCGGCGTATTCGGGATCGTCGATGTCCTGAGGGGTCATGGCCAGCAGCTCATGGCGGCTGTACCCGAGCCGATCGACGGCGGCGTCGTTGACGTCCAGAAACCGGCCCGAAAGGTCGTGGAGAAAGATGGCGTCGGAGGTCTCGTTGAAGAGAAGCCGGTAGCGGTGCTCGGTTTCATCCCGGGCCGCCTCGGCGGCCTTCCGGTCGGAGATGTCGCTGACGATCAGGAGCAGGCCGTCAAAGGTGGTGGCCCCGACGGCGGTGGTGGGCAGGGGCTCCGGGCGCCCCTCGAGGCGGGCATCAAACTTGTACCCCGAGCGGGTCCGGAGCTGGATTTCAATGACCTTGCCGGCCGGCTTTTTGAAAAAGGCCCTGAATCGGGAGAGAAAGACGTTTCGGTCCGGGTCTTCCAGCCAGCTCGAAAAGGGCTTGTGGGCGAGGTGGGTGGCGTCCTCGCCAATCATTTCGGCAAAGGTGGCATTGGCCTGACGGATGATCCCGTGGTCGTCGATGACCAGGTAGCCCACCGGGGCCCGGTCGAAGATCCGAAAGAACTGGTTCCGGGCGATCTCCAGCTCCCGGCGGGCATCCCGGAGGGCGTCGTTCTGGGCCTCGATGACCTTCTGTCGGGCGCAAAGGCCCTCCAACAGCTCCCGAATCCCTTCGGGAGACATGGCCTCGATGGCGTCCGGCGGTCCGTCGAGCAGAGCTTCAGCCTGCTCCCGCGGGGCCTGGAAGTCGATCTGACGCTCGGTCATTCGTTGCCGCTCACGGAATGGCCGTCAAGTCGGGATAATCACAGTCGATCATGGGCCGCCTTCTGATCCGATCGGAGAAGAGATCCATAAAAAAGCCGGGATACCGATGTATGTCGGCAACCCGGCTGTCTGGATCAGACCCGTGGCTTTCCGTCCCCGTATTGCTACGGGTTTGGCTTTCTCTCGGCGGGGACTCCCGGAGATCAACGGGGCGGCCGTATCCGTCACGGCGGCTCCGTGAAAACCATCATGGTGCCGGGGGCGGGAATCGAACCCGCATGGGATTGCTCCCGGAGGATTTTGAGTCCTCTGCGTCTACCAGTTTCACCACCCCGGCACTGGTCGGCATAGTATGAAAATCAGACGTGAATGTCAACCGGTTTGCGCCCGCCAAGCGCCTTTCGGATGACCGCCGTCGGGACCGCTCCGGCCCGGCGGACGGCGGGGGGATCGACGGTGAGATCGACGATGGTTGATCCCGGTCCGCCCCGCAACGGTCCGGCGTCGAGGACGAGATCCACCCCGTCGATCAGGTCCGCCGGGAGGTCGGCCACCGACGCGCAACCCGGCTCGCCGGACCGGTTGGCCGAAGTCCCGGTGATCGGGCCGCCAACGGCGGAGACCAGGGCCGAGGCAACGGGATGGGCGGGGAGCCGGACCCCGATCCCGCCGGTCCCGGCGGTCAGGGGCGACCGGACATCAGGCCGGGCGGGGAGCACCAGGGTCAGCCCGCCCGGCCAGAACCGGTCCATGAGGGCCACTGCCGCATCGGGCACCGTCCGGACAAGAGACCCTAGCGCCCGGCGGTGGGGGATAAGCACGAGGATCGGCTTGGACTCGGGCCGGCCCTTCAGAGTGAAAAGCCGGCTCACGGCTTCCGCCCGCCCGGCGTCGGCCCCCAGCCCGTAAAGGCCGGTGGTGGGGAAGATCACCACGCCCCCGGCCCGGAT
>CAYNGG010000136.1:5895-9696 GCA_964396575.1 uncultured Desulfobacteraceae bacterium
TAGACCGGCCCCTCAAGCGACTTGGCCTTCCGCTCGACCCCCCGAGCCATATCCGCCTTGCCGGCCCGGAGCCGCTCGGCCAGAGACTCGTCGGACAGGGCGAGAATCTGGACGGCCAGGAGAGCGGCGTTTTTGGCCCCGGGCTTGCCAATGGCCATGGTGGCCACCGGGACGCCGGGGGGCATCTGAACGGTGGACAGGAGCGCGTCGAGCCCTTTTAAGGCCGAAGAGTCGATGGGCACGCCGATCACCGGCAGCGAGGTGTGAGCGGCCAGGACCCCGGCCAGGTGAGCCGCATGGCCGGCCCCGGCGATGATCACCTTCATCCCGGCGTCGGCGGCGCCTTCGGCAAACGCGGCGGCCCGGGCCGGGCTCCGGTGGGCCGATGCCACCGTCATCCGGAAGGGGATCTCGTATTGCTTGAAAACCGAAGCGGCCGCCTCCATGACCGGGAGGTCCGAATCGCTGCCCATGACGATCCCCACCCGGGGCGGGACCTTCATTCGCCGGAGGGCCTTTTGACCGATGTCCTTGCGGTAGTGGACCCCCTCCCAGGAAATCCGGGAGACCGCTTTGTAGGCCCGGTCAATGGCCGCCTCGACGGTCTCCCCGAGGGCGGTGACTCCCAGGACCCGGCCCCCGGCGGTCACCGGGCCGGACTCCCCGTCGGCCGTCCCGGCGTGGAAGACCATCCCATCCGCCATCCCGTCGGCCTCGGCCAGCCCCGAGATGGGCAATCCCTTTTCGTAGCTCCCCGGATACCCGCCCGAGGCCATGACCACGCAGACCGCCGCCCGGTCGTCGAGGGTCAGGGTGCATTCGTGGAGCCGCTCGTCGATCACCGCCTCGAGGATCGGGACGATGTCGCTTTTGGTCCGCATCAAAAGCGGCTGGGCTTCGGGGTCCCCGAACCGGGCGTTGAACTCGAGGACGTCCATCCGGTCCCCCTGGATCATCAGGCCGGCGTAGAGGACGCCCTTGTACGGACATCCTTCGGCGGCCATCCCCTGGACGGTGGGAATCATCACCTCGTTCATGATCCGGCGGTGGAAATAGGAGTCCACCACCGGCGCCGGGGAATAAGCCCCCATCCCGCCGGTGTTGAGGCCCTTGTCGTCGTCGTCAACCGGCTTGTGATCCTGTGAGGAGGGCAGGGGCAGAACGGTCTTGCCGTCGGTAAAGGCGAGAAAGGAGGCCTCCTCACCCACCAGGCACGACTCGACCACCACCCGGTCGCCGGCGTCCCCGAAGGCCCGCTCCACCATGATCTGATCGAGGGCCGCCAGGGCTTCCGCTTCGGTGGCGCAGACGATGACCCCCTTGCCGGCGGCCAGGCCGTCGGCCTTGACCACGATGGGAGCCCCCCGCTCCTTGATATAGGCCGCGGCGGCGCCCCGGTCGGTGAAGGTCTCACCGGCGGCGGTGGGGATGCCGTAGGTTTTCATGATGTGCTTGGCAAAGGACTTGCTGGATTCGAGCCGGGCGGCCGCCTGGGATGCCCCGAAGATCCGCAAACCCTCCTCTTTGAACCGGTCCACCACCCCGGCGGCCAGCGGGTCCTCCGGCCCCACGATGGTGAGGCCGATGTCGTTCTCCCTGGCGAAATTCAGGAGCCCGGCCACATCCGTGGCGTTGATGTCCACACGGGTGGCCAGCTCGGCGATCCCGGCGTTGCCGGGGGCACAGAAGATCTTCTCCACCCGGGGACTCTGGTTGATCTTCCAGATCAGGGCGTGCTCGCGGCCGCCGCCGCCGATTACCAGAACGTTCATAGCTCCTCCATCACGTCTTGTCCGCCGGTTTGATATGGTGGCGGGAGGGGGTTAACGGTCGCGTCCTTCCCGGCTCAGATCGATGAGCCGGTCCATGAGCTGACTGAAGCTGTAGCCGGCCGCTCCGGCCGCCTGGGGATAAAGGCTGGTGGGGGTCATGCCGGGGATGGTGTTCGTCTCGAGGACGGAGATCTCCTGACCCCGAAGGATCATGTCGGTCCGGCTGTATCCCTTGCAAAAGAGGGCTTCGTGAGCGGCCACGGCGTAGGACTGGGCCTTGTAGGTCAGGGCCTCGTCGATCCGGGCGGGACAGATCTCCCGGGTCACGCCGGCGGTGTATTTGGCCTCGTAGTCGAAGAACTCGTGGCCCGACTCGGGGATGATCTCGATGAGCGGCAGGGCCTCCGGCGACCGGTTGCCCAGAACCCCGCCGGTGATCTCCACCCCGTCGATATAGGCTTCGAGGAGAACGGTGTCGTCGTATTGGCGGGCCAGGGCCACGGCGTCGGCCAGGGCAGATTCTTCCCGGACGATGGTCATCCCGATGCTCGACCCGCAACTGACCGGCTTGACCACCAGGGGCAGGCCCAGCCGGTCGGTCCATTCGGCCGTCCGGACCGGGGCCCCGGAATCGACCCAGGTATAGGCCGGCACGGGCAGGCCGGCCATCTCGTACATCCGCTTGGCGGTGAGCTTGTTCATGGACAGGGCGCTGCCGAGCACACCGGCGCCCTGGTAGGGGATGTCGAGCAGGTCCAGGAGCCCCTGGACGGTGCCGTCCTCGCCATAGGGCCCATGGAGGATGATCACGGCGGCGTCGATGGTCGGGGCGTCGGCCACCAGCCGGCCCAGGTCCGTGGCCGGATCATACCGGATCACGTCGTATTTGTCCTTGTCCAGGGCGTCAAAGACCCCGTTCCCGCTGCTCAGGGAGACCTCCCGCTCGGATGACTTGCCGCCGGATAAAAGGGCGATGGTCAGCTTTCCCATGATGGACCTCCGTTTTCGGCCGAGATTGGTCAATGGCCCCTGTCGGGCGCGCCCCGATCCGACGGCCGCTTGCCGGTCGGTTAGATGCCGAGGAGCTCCTGCTTGGCCCTGTCGAATTCTTCCCGGGTGATCAGGTCGTCCTCGTAGAGATTGGCGAGGTCCCTGAGCTCCCGGACCCGGGCCGCCGACGGGGATTCCAGTTGGGGGACCCCCTGGCCCGGACCGCCCCCAATCAAAGGGGCCTCGGTGGGGGTGCCGAGCCGGAGGGAGGCGATACCGCCAAGAAAGCTCACCTCCACCGATCGCCCCCGGAAGGCGGGGGAATCGAGGGCCTGGCCCAGGGACTTGCGCTCCCGGCGCATCCGGCGGATGAGCAGGAGCGCCGACGTCAGGATCAGGGCGGTGCCGCCCAGAAAAATATAGAGCATGTACTCCACGAACCCCCGGAAAAAAAGGACCAGACAGCCGAGGCCCACCAGGAGCAGAACGTGGAGCAGGAGGACGAAGTAGGCGACAAAGACGCCTTTTAAGACGCCCTCACTCGCTTTTGCTTTCGGTTTCGATTCCGATCGGGTCATACGCGGGAATGAGTCGGCACGGGCGTGACGGCTAAAGCGCTCGGGTCCGGATGCGAGCCGATTCGAGGCGCTCGGTGACCCGACCGAGGTACCGCTCGGGCATGTCGAGCTGAACCGATCCGGTCCGCGTCAGGTTGAGCTTCATGATCAGGTAGTTGAGCTTCTTCATGGTTTGGTACCGCTCGGCCGTGTCTTCCATGCCGGCCAACAGCTCCTCGGTTCGGATGATCTCCTTTTTCAGCTCGATCTCGGGGGGGATACAATCGGCGTTTTTCAAGATCTTATAGGCAATGCGCAGGTCTTCGGGAACACACTGGTCCTCGTTTAAGGCCAGCGGCTTTCCGGCGCCGGGCAGGTTGTCGAGCTCCCCCTTTTTATCAGCATGTAGAATCCGCTCTTCCACGAGCCTTTCAAAACCAGGAATCATGGTGCATCAGCTCCTCTTTCGATGAGTCCACGAC
>CAYNGG010000137.1:0-1410 GCA_964396575.1 uncultured Desulfobacteraceae bacterium
CTCGATTTCGGTCAGCCCCACCGTGAGCGCGCCGCCGGATTCCCGCATGGCATGAAAGGCGTTGGTGCAGAGATTGATCAGCACCTGGTGGACCTGGGTGGGGTCGGCCAGGACCGGCCCGCACAGGTCGATCCGGTGCTGGATCTCGATGGTGGTGGGCAGGGTCGATCGGAGCAGCTTCAAAGACTCCTTGATGATCGGCTGGAGCTGGAGTGGGCGGAGCTCGGTCCGGTGCTTCCGGCTGAAGGTGAGGATCTGGCCGATGAGGTCCCGGGCCCGGTTGATCCCCTTTAGGACTTCCTGGAGGTACCCCCGCTCCAAGCCCTCCGACGGCAGCCGGTCCATGGCCATCTCAGTGTAGCCGAGGACGGGGAAGAGGATGTTGTTGAAGTCGTGGGCGATGCCTCCGGCCAGGGTCCCCAGGGCTTCCATTTTCTGTGCCTGACGGAGCTGGTCCTCGAGCTGGTGGCGCCCGGAGACGTCCCGGACCACGCTCACCCAGCCCACCCGGCGCCCGGCGTCATCCTGCAACGGGACCACGCTGTGGTCGGTGGGAAAGATCGTCCCGTCCCGGCGCCGCATCCGAAATTCGTGGAGCTCGAAGTCACCGTCCCGTTCCACCGCCGGATAGAGCCGCCGTTGGAAATCGGCCAGGGCATCCCCGTCAACGTGGAGGAAATCGGTGGGCCGCCCGACCATCTCTTCCCGTGAATACCCGAAAATCCGCTCGGCCGCACGGTTGCAGTCGGTGATCCGGAAGGCTTCGGAGCCGATAACAAAGACGGCGGCATCGAGGCTGTTGATGGTCCGTTCGAGGAGGTGCTTGCTCCGCCGGAGGCCGGCTTCCGCCGCCAGGCGCTCCTCCAGGTCCCGGCTGTTGCGGAGGGCCATGGCGGCCAGCTCCCCGAAGGTTGTGGCTATCCGGGCGTCTTCTTCGGTGAAGTCGGCCGGCTTGTTGGCCAGCCCCAGAAGCCCCACGGTTCGCCCCTCCATGACCAGCGGCGCGAACAGGACATTATTCAGGACCACGTGGCCGGCCGGCATGAAATCGATCCACTCGCTGTTCATAAAGTCGTTGTGGAAGACGGCGCGGTTTTTTCGGTAGGCCAACTCCCGGAGGCCCCGGATGGGCATGGGCAGCTCGGGGTTCACGGTGCAGGGGAGACCTCCCGATTCCAGAAAGAGGACCTCGTTTTCGTCCCCCCGGTCATTTAGGAGCGCCACATAGCCGGAGGTGGCGCCGAGCAGCTTTCGGCAGGCGTCGAAGATGGACCGGGCCGCTTTCCCGAAGGTCTGATGCTGGAGCACCGCACGGGCCGCCTTCAGGAGCGCCGAAGTTTCGGCCCGGCGCCGGGTGGCGACCTTCAACAGGTTGCTGACCGTGGCCTCGGCTTCGCCCCACGCCTCGGC
>CAYNGG010000137.1:1510-9604 GCA_964396575.1 uncultured Desulfobacteraceae bacterium
GCCTCGGCTTCGCCCCACGCCTCGGCCGCGGTTTGCTCAGGTTCCCCGTCGGCGGGCGGGACCTCCCGGTAGATACAGAGCAGCCGGCCGTCGGGAAGGCGGCTCACCTCGCCGGCCCGGGTTCCGGAAAGACGGATCGATTCGGTCGCCCCGGTCCCGTGAATTCGGACAAGCCGCTCGATTCCCTCCGGCTGCCCCAGGTCCGCAAAGACTTCGGCGATTCGCTGGCCAATTATGGCCTCCCGGTCCCGACCTTCCAGCCGGGCAGCCGCCGGGTTTACGTCGTCAACGATAAAGCCACTACCCTCCTCGACGGCCGCCAGGAGCACCGCCGGGGTCGGGAGGTGCGCGAACAGGTCACTGTCTGATAAGGGGTGCATGGCAAGGGCGGAAGATGCGATGGGAGGCATGGCGTCTCCCCTTTCGAAAGGGTTGTAAGTTGTATCCTTAAATCACACCAGACAACAAAGCCACTATACTCCAACCACGGCCGGAAGACAAGACCCAGGCCCCGTCCGGCCAACCAGGCCGACGGTTCACTCGGTTTTTTCTTGTGGTCGGAACGGTTTCCCCATAAGATACGCTTGGATTGCCCGAGGGGATGAAAGAAAAACGATGAGACGGAGACGGGGGGGGCGGAAAGGAGCGTTATGGACAGTGGGAACGGCGGGGAGCCACGCCAGGCGTGGCTGATCCCCTTTATACCGGTGGGGATCGCCGTCAACGTGCTCGGGACGGTGGTCAACGCCGCCGCCGACTCCCCTCTGTTTCTGGACAGCATCGGGACCGTCCTGGCCGCGGCGGTTTTGGGGCCCTGGCTGGGGGCGCTGACCGGGCTGTTGTCGAACCTGATCATCGGGGTCTTCGTCATTCCAATCAATATTCCATTCGGCCTGATCAACGCCCTCATCGGTCTGGTGGTGGGCGCGCTGAGCCGGCGGCGGGGGTTTACCGATTTCCTCACGCCCCTCTATGCCACCCTGATTCTGACGGTGCTCTGCCCTCTGACCGCCACCCCCATCGCGGTTTACCTGTTCGGCGGGGTCACCGGCGGAAACATTGACACCTTTGCCGCCATCCTCATGGAATCGGGCCACCATGTTCTGTCCAGCGCGTTTCTCGTCCGCCTGCCGGCCAACTTCGTTGACAAGCTGATCAGTACCTATCTGATCTGCTTTCTCATCCGGTGGCTGCCCCGGCCGTGGCGGGGACTGGCGGCCGCCGCCGATCGGTGACCGATGCGCCGTATGGTTCCTTGCATTCTGATTCTGGTTCTGATCGCGCTCCTCTGGGCCGCGCCGTCGGTTGACGGGGGTGATCCCCCCGAGCTCTTGCGGGTGGCCGGGGTCCGGCAGTCTCCCCCTCTCGAGATGGAAACCGTTGACGGCAGGGCCGGCGGCATTCTGGTGGACCTCTGGGATATCTGGTCCCGGAAAACCGGGATACCCGTGGATTACCGGCTACTGCCCCCTGAGACGGCCCTCGCAAGGCTTCGAACGGGGGAAATCGATGTCATCAGCGGGCTGGCGGAGCTTCCCGATGCCGGGGATCTGGCCCGGTCCGCACCGTATTACCGCGTCTCCGTGGATGTCTTCGCCCTTCGATCGGCGGGCGGGATCGACGATCTCGAAGATCTCACGGCCTTCCGGGTGGGAGTGATCCGCGGGGACGTGGCCGACGGCTATCTCCGGCGGCACTTTCCGGACGTACCCCTGGCCCGCTATCCCGACTATCCGTCGATGCTCCGGTCGGCCCTGGCGGGGGAGATCCGGGTCTTTGCGGGGATGCAGCCCGAGGCCCTGCTCCACATCGGCCGGACCGGGCAGGCCCGCCGTTTTCGGCACGGCCGCCATCGCCTGTTCACCGCCGAGATCCGGGCCGTCGTCCGGGCGGACCGCCCGGCTCTGATCGCCCGGATCGATCGCGGGTTCGACCGGATTCCGTCCGACGCAATCCAGGCGGTGGAGCGGCGCTGGATCGGGATCACCCTGGGCCACTGGATTCCCTGGCCGCTCATCGGCGTCGGGGCGCTGGTGCTGGTGGCCGCGGCGGGCGGGATCATTATCTGGACCTGGAACGTCGGTCTCAAGCGGAAAGTAGAACTGGCTACCGCGGACCTCCGGCTGAAGGGGGCGGCTCTTCAGGCCTCCGAGACCCGGCTCCGCGAGAGCGAGCGGCGCCTTCAGACGGTCAACGAGGAGCTGGAACGGCGGGTGGCCAGCCGGACCGAAGCCCTCAGCCAGGCCAACCAGCGCCTGGCCGATGCCATTCGACACGCCCGGAACCTGGCCCGGTCCGCCGATGCGGCCAACCGGTCCAAAAGCGAGTTTCTGGCCAACATGAGCCACGAGATCCGAACGCCCATGAACGGGATCATCGGCGCCTGCGAGCTGGCCCTGGGCGCGGCACCGCCCCCTCGGCAGCGGGAGTATCTCGAAATCATCCACACCTCGGCCCGATCCCTGCTCCACCTCATCAACGACATCCTCGACTTCTCCAAAATCGAAGCCGGCCGCCTGGACATCGAGTCGATCCCCTTCTCGCTCCGGCAGACGGTGGGGGAGACCTGCGAGACCTTTCTCGACCGGGAGGCCGACCGGCCGGTGGAGACGGTGATCGACATCCATCCCTCGGTTCCCGACCGCCTGATAGGCGATCCGTTCCGCTTTCGCCAGGTTCTGATGAACCTGATCTCCAACGCCTTCAAGTTTACCGAGCGGGGACGGGTGGTGGTCTGGGTCCGCGTGACCCGGACCGCATCGGCACCGGATGAGGCGCGCCCAGACCTCACCCTCGCGGTCGGGGTCCGGGACACCGGGATCGGCATCAACCCGGATCAGCGGGCGAGGCTCTTCGACGCCTTCACTCAGGCCGACGGCGGGACCACCCGCCGGTACGGCGGCACCGGCCTCGGGCTGGCCATCTGTAAGCGGATTGTCGGACTCATGGGCGGACGGATCTGGGTCGCGAGCCGGCCCGGCGCGGGGAGCGCCTTTACCTTCACCGTCCGCATCGCCCTTGATCCCCAGAGGGCCGAGCCGCCCCGTTTGCCGGAAGAGCTTCGGGGGCTTCGGGCGGGAGTGAAGGGATGTGATCCGGTCGCCCGGCGGGCCATCCGCCGGGAGCTCGCCGACATGGGCTTCCGGGTGACCGGTTCCGGATATCCGCCGGCGGATGCCGTTTTTGATCTGATCCTGTGGGACACTGACCTCCCGGACCCTCAGGGCCAATGGCCGGACGCCCGGATCATCGCCATGACCGAAAACGGCCGGGCGGCCGATGGCGCCACGCCGTCGGTGTGGTTGACCAAACCGGTCCACCCGCTGCCGCTCCGGGATGCGGTCCGGGTTGCCTTTGGTCTCGAACCCGCCCCAGCTCTCCCATCAAAGGTTCCCGTCACGGAGACGCGGTTTTCCCGGAGCCGGATCATCCTGGCCGAGGACCACGCCATCAATCGCCTGATCACCACCGAGATTCTGGAAAAGGCCGGCATGGTCGTCACCTCGGCGGAGAACGGGCGGAAGGCGGTGGCGGCGGTGACCGCCGGAAAAGGGGATGCGGTGCTTATGGACGTCCGGATGCCGGAAATGAGCGGAGTGGATGCGACCCGCGCCATCCGGCAATGGGAAGCCGGTCGGCCCGGACAGCCACGCATCCCCATCATCGCCATGACCGCTCAGGCCATGGACGGGGACCGGGAGCGTTGCCTGGAAGCCGGGATGGACGATTATGTGGCCAAACCGATCCGACGCCGGGCCCTCTTCGAGGTCCTCTCCCGCCACCTGCCGCTCCCGCCCTCCGGTCCGGAGGACGCGCCCGAGCCCCCCGCCTGGATTCGGGACCAAAACCTCACCGGCATCGACCTGACGTCAGCCCTCGACCGTTTCGAAGGCGATGCCGACCGGTACATCGAGATCCTGAGCCGGTTTTGCGATGAGCACCGGGAAATCGCATCGGACCTGGCCGACCTGGCTGTCGAGGGCCAGTGGGACGCGCTTCGGTTCCGGGCTCACGGTCTGAAAGGGGCCGCCGGGAACGTCGCCGCCCCGGACCTCGAATCGGCGGCCCGATCCCTCGAGCGCGCCGCCCGATCAGAGTCGGGTGCCGAGGCGGAAATCCACAGAGTGGCCGCGGCGGTGACCGCCGTATCCGCCGCCCATCGCCAACTGGCCGAGATGGCGGCCGCGGCTTCGAACGAGGCGGATGACGAGGCGCCGGCGCCCCCCGCCGTTCACCCGGACGAGGCCCTGAAGATGCTGGAAGCAAGCCTGGCGGCCTGCGACCCGGTGGCGGCCGCCGACGCCCTCGCCGACCTCCGGAGGCTCCTCACCGGCGATGATTTGGCCGCCGCTGCCGCCGATCTGGAAGGGGCGATCGGAGCCTACGATTTCGACCGGGCCGCCGACCTCCTCGAAGGGGTTCGGGGGCATCTGGAATCCGCCGGCCGGGACTGATCCGACGGATCCGGACGCCGCCTTCGGTCATTGGGACTGCCCGCGGGTGGCCATGGCATAGGTGATCCGATCGATGATGATGGCCAGAAAGACGATGCTCAGGCCGGCCTCAAACCCCCGGCCCACCTCGATCCGGTTGATGGACAGGAGCACCTCCATGCCCAGCCCCTTGGCCCCGATCATGGAAGCCACCACCACCATGGCCAGAGCCATCATGGTGGTCTGGTTGATCCCCACCACGATGGTCGGCCGGGCCAGGGGAAGCTGGACCTTGAGGAGGGTCTGCCAGTCCGTGGCCCCGAAAGCCTGGGAGGCCTCCACCATATCATGGGGCACCTCCCGGATCCCCACGTTGGTCAGGCGGATGATCGGCGGAACCGAATAGACGATGGTGGCAAAAAGCGCCGGGACCTTGCCCAAACCGAAGAGCATCAACACGGGGATGAGATAGACAAAGGATGGCATCGTCTGCATGGCGTCCAGGATCGGCTTGATCACCATCTCCAGCCGGTCGCTCCGGGACATGAAAATCCCGGTGGGCACGCCCATCACCAGGGAGATCACCACAGCGGCGGTGACCAGGGCCAGGGTCTTCATGGCCATCTCCCAATAGCCGAACCCCCCGATGCACAACAACATCGCGGTCATGAGCACCGGCGCCCACCAGCGCCGGATGAGCAGCCAGGCCGCCGTGGCTACCACCAGGATCACCACGAACCAGGGAATCCAGAGAAACCCCCATTCCATCCAGAGCAAAAATCGGAGCAAAATCTCGCCCAGGGCGTCGAAAAAGCCGCCCCAGTTCTGGAGCACCCATTTCATGGCCCGCTCGATCCAAACCGCCAGGGGGATGTTGATGAATTCCGGAAACTCGAACATGGCTGAAAAAATCTCCACTTGAAGAGATTACGCCCGCGGGCGGTCCATGGATAGACGGCCCGCGGGCTCGGAGTCGATTAGTGAAGTTTTGCCTTGACCTTTTCGGCAATCTCCGGCGTCACCCACTGGGTCCAGAGCTCGGGGTGCCGCTTCAAAAACCACTCGGCCGTCTCCTCGGCACTGGCCCCCTCGTCCTTCATATAAACGAGCATCTCGTTGTTGAGCGCCATGGTGGTCTCGTACTTCTTGAGCAGCTCCACCACGTCAGGGGCCCGCTCGGGGAGCTCATGGTTGACCAGGATGTTGACATCCACCGGCGGAAAGGTGCAGGCTTTGGTCTTCTCCCAGACTTCGGGGTCGAAGGGGGGCTCCTCGAGGGGGGTCATCTCGAGCTTCCCGAGGACCCAGGTGGGACCCCAATAATACCCGAACCAGGGGTTGCCCTTCTCGTAAGCGGCAACCATCGAGCCGGCCAGGGCCGCGTCGGAGCCGGAGACAAGGGGGTTGTAAGTTTCGTCAAGACCGTAGGCCGCAAACTTCTCCTCGTTGATCTCGGTCACGGCCCACCCGGCAATGGCGTTGTAAAACCGCCCTTTGTTGGGGTCCTCGGGGTCCTTGAAGAGCTTCCAGTATTTGGGCATGTCATGGACGGACCGGAGCTCCGGCGCCATCGGCTCAATGCCCCGTTCAGCGTCCCCGTGGATGACAAAGCTCGGTACGAGCCAGCCCTGCCAGCTATCGGGAAAGTTGGGGCCGAGGTCGATGATGGTCCCCTCGGCGATCCCCCGGTCATAGAGCTCCTGGATATTCAGGGTCCACGACTCCATGTCCACGTCAATGTCTCCCTTCATGAGAGATTGGACCATGATCGGGGTTCCGCCGGGCATGAACTCGCTTTCGTATCCCATCTCCGCTATGATCGCCGCCACGATCCGGTTGTGAATCCGGGCGCTGTCCCAGCTCATGTCGCCGAAGACAATCCGCTTCGATGCGGCCATTCCCGCCGCCGGCAAAATGATCAGGGCGGCCGTCAAGATTCCGGTCAAACAAACAATACGCCAATTACGTGTCCTCATGGTGTTACCTCCTAATGTTTAAGGGTTCGGGCTTCAGCGGCCGGAGCCACGACTCCGATGTCCGGACGCGGGACGGACCGGGCCGAAGCCGGGGGTGAAATTCAATTGAAATCCAATGGTCTTCAGGCGGAACCGGCGCACCGATGGGGCGAATAAACCGGGCGCGCAAACCGGACGAGAGCCGGTCCAGGGTTGCCCGACAGGGGATGTCGGGCGGATTCGCGGTCGGAGAACCCGATGCCGCTTGGCCGAAGAGTCGTTGACAGTATTACGGATAATCCGGGAAAGGTCAAGGCTTTCATGGTCCGGCTTTGCACTTTTGGCCCGGCCGGGCTATAATCCCCGCCGAAAGGGCTTCGCCCGTTGTCGCGGCGATACCCACCGACGATATTGACGCCCCACAGCCGGGCAACGGCGACCATGCCCGGCGGCAATAAACGAAAGGACTGCCCCATGATTCATTCCGACATAGCGCAAACCATCGGCCGGACCCCCTTAGTCCGGATCGATCCCACGCCATGGCGTGGCACGCTCCATGGCGAGGTGGTGGCCAAGCTCGAATTTTTCAACCCGGCCGGGAGCGTCAAGGACCGGATCGGCCGGGCCATGATCGACGCGGCCCAGGCAGCCGGACGGATCGGTCCCGACACCCTCATTGTCGAGCCCACCAGCGGCAACACCGGGATCGCCCTGGCCTTTGTCTGCGCGGCCCGGGGCCTCAAGCTCCGCCTGACCATGCCGGAGACCATGAGCGTCGAGCGGCGGAAGCTCCTCAGCCACTTCGGGGCCGAGCTGACCCTCACGCCGGGGGCCGAGGGCATCCCCGGAGCAGTGGCCCGGGCCGAAGCCATCGTGGCCGAAACCCCGGACGCCTTCATGCCCAACCAGTTCGCCAATCCGGCCAACCCGGCGGCCCACGAGGCAACGACCGCGGTGGAAATCCGGGAGGCCACCGACGGCGCCGTGGATGTCTTCGTGGCCGGGGTGGGCACCGGCGGAACCCTCACCGGCGTGGCACGGGCCCTCAAGGCCAGCAACCCGGACTTCCGGGCGGTAGCGGTTGAGCCGGCCGAATCGCCGATCCTCTCCGGCGGCTCACCCGGCCCTCACCTCATCCAGGGGATCGGGGCCGGCTTCATCCCCGAAGTTCTCGACCGGTCCCTCATCGACGAAGTGATCACGGTGACCGGCGAGGAATCCCTGGAGACCGCCCGACGCCTGGCCCGGACCGCCGGAATTCTCTGCGGGATCTCGTCCGGAGCCAACGTGGCCGCCGCCCTGAAGCTCGCCCGCCGGCCCGAATCGGCCGGTCAACGGATCGTCACCGTCCTCCCGAGCACCGGGGAGCGGTATGTCAGCACGGCGTTGTTTTCATGATCGCCGGGGGGAAAGCCTTAATCAAAGCGGAAACGGCGAGGTTGAACCCCGACATTAAGGACTATATCGAGATTCTGGATCGGCGGAAGGATAGGCGGGTGACGCCGACAACCTCCCTCCCTTGTCGGAGAGCAGAGTTGAGCCAAACCCCCACCAGATAATTGAGCTCCGGGAGATACCGGTCGAGGTCGGTCTGGGCCGGTCCGTCGAGGCTTCCATGGATGGCACTTGCTCAAAGCCAAACAAAAGCCCGCCATCAATGGGCGCAGGACGGACAGGTCCCCGACAGGAAGATCTCATGATCCTCC
>CAYNGG010000138.1:0-9590 GCA_964396575.1 uncultured Desulfobacteraceae bacterium
GGGTCCATGGACCAGCCGCCGTTGTCGATGGCCAGGATCACCTTGAGCCGGTCCTTGAGGGCCCGGTCGAAGACGATCTCGATCTCGCCGGCGTTTTTCAGGGTCTGGCGGATCGTGGCGTCGATGTTCACCTGGTCCCGGGGACCGGTGGGCCGCATGTTCCGAAGCCGCTTCAATGCCTCACTGATCATCGGCTGGGTGAGCGGCCCTTCCAGGGAATAATCCTTGTACCGCCGGTCCATGGCCACCTTCACCGCCGACTTGTTCCGGGAGACGCCCCCCACCCGCATCCCGCCGGGATGGTAGCCGGAGTGGCCCACCGGCGAGGTCCCCCCGGTCCCGATCCACCGGTTCCCCCCGTCATGCCGCTCCGTCTGCTCCTTCAAGCGCTCCTTGAAATACTCGATGATTTCCTCGGGGCTCATCCGGGCGACTTCAGACTCGTCCAGGTCGAGGGCCTGGGCCAGGGTTTCGGGGTCGCTGAGCCATTCCGACAGGAGGCTTCGAGCCAGGTCGTCGAGGGCCAGATCGTCAGTATCCGGCAGCTCCGCCCCTTCGAATTGGTGAGCGAAAATCCGGTCGAAGAGGTCGAAATACCGCTCGCTTTTGACCAGGATTGACCGGGCCGCCGTGTAGAAGTCGTCCACTGACCGGATCAGCCCATGGCTCAGAGCCTTCTGGAGAGTCAGAAACGAGGTGGGGGTTACGGGGATTCCGGCCTCCCGGAGCTGATAGAAAAACCCGATGAACATGATCAGAAACGCCGGCGCCGGCTGACGTACTGGGTCGCCATCTGGTGGTCGGCGCTCTTTTTAAAGAGGACCCCCAGAAAAGGGACCTCCCCTTTGGCCAGCTTTTTCGGCTTGAAATCGGGGTCGGCGCTCAAGGCCCGGATCCAGTTGATCAGCTCCCGGGTCGCCGGCTTCTTTTCCACCGTATCCAGCTCCCGGAGCCGGTAAAAGGCATCCACCGCATGCTCGAGCAGATTAGCGTCCAGGGTTGGAAAGTGGACATCGACGATCTTCCGCATCATCTTGGGGTCCGGAAAGGCGATATGGTGGAAGTTGCACCGCCCCAGAAAGGGGTCCGACAGGTCCTTTTTGGCGTTGGAGGTGATGATGATCACCGGGCGGTGCCGGGTCCGGACCGTCTGATCGATCTCGATGATGTCGAATTCCATCTGATCGAGGACATCGAGCATGTCGTCCTGGAAGTCGGTGTCGGCTTTGTCAATCTCGTCGATGAGCAGGACCGTCCGGTGGTCGGCGGTAAAGGCCTGGCCGATCTTCCCCATCTTGATGTAATCGCTGATATTGCTCACATCCCGCCGGGAGTCGCCGAACCGGCTGTCATTGAGGCGGGTCAGGGTATCGTACTGGTAAAGGGCGTCAATCAGCTTCATGCTCGACTTGACGTTCAAGACGATGAGCGGCATCTCGAGGCTCTCGGCAATGGCATAGGCCAGCATGGTCTTGCCGGTCCCCGGCTCCCCCTTCATCAGCAGGGGCATTTCCAGGGCCATGGAGACGTTGACGATGGAAGCCAGCTCGTCATCCAGAATATACCGGCTGGCCCCCGTGAAGCGCTGCTGGGACATATTTGAATACCTCCTCTAAATTGAGGTTGAGGCGAGGTCGGACCCTCAACCGCCTATTCAGCTCGAATTCGGTCGGCCAGGCCCCGGGTCAGGGACAAGACCCGCTCGGCATGAGCCTGGCTCAAGGAGCCGGTCCCACAGGCCGGGGTGATCAGGGACTGGCGGCGGAGCGTCAACGGGTCGATATCCAGGGCGGTGACGGCGTCGGCCCGCTCATCCCAGGCAGCCGCCAGGGAATCGACCGTCTCGCGCTCAATGTCTTCGGTCGATAGGGTGGGGACGAGTCCCCAGGCCACCAGCCGTCCGCTGTCAAGATAGGCCCGCAGGGCATGGTCGTAAAGAATGAACCGGTCAAAATAGGCATAGGCGTCGAAGTTGACGATATCGACCTCCGACTCCAGCACCAGCGACCAGTCGGCGTTGGCGCAGATGTGAATCCCGGCCAGACCGCCATCGGCGTGAATCGCCCCGATGACCTCCGACAGACAAGCGGCCACCTCCTCCCGGGAGATGCTGATCAGCTCCGATGAGCCGAATCCGGCCAGAGCCGGCTCGTCGATAAAAATGATGGTGGGCCGGCCGAAATGAGCAAGGGCCTGGACCTGCCACCGGGCCTTTAAGGCCAAAAGCTTCACGGCGGCATCCCGGAGCTGGTCGTCGTAAAAGATCGCCTGCCCGCCGACGGTCTTGAGCGCCGTGCAGAAGGTGATGGGGCCGGTAACCTGGCCCTTGAGGGCGACCGGCGGTGTCTGGCACTTCTTGAGATGGTCCATGAAGACGAAAAACCCCCGGGCCGTATCCGGGGTTAGCGCAAAGGGGGAGTCGTTGAGGCGGGTCCGGCCCTCTTCGACTTCCATGTAAGTTTCGTAAAACTTGAGGAGAGCTGATTCGAAGTCCGGGTCGGCGGTGTCAACCCGGACCTTGTCGCCATCGATGGAGAGGCCGGGCATCCCCGGCGCGAACTGACGGATCATCCCCTCTTCGGGGTAGGTGGGGAGCTGGACCCAGAGGGGGATTTCCGGGGTGGATTCGAAAACGAGGTTGGCCGCCGCCTCGTGATCACCGAGGGGCAGGCTGCCGATCAAGAGCGGCAGGCAATTGGGGTGGAAATCGGGTTGGGTCATGGTTGTGTCGTCCTTTCGAGTTAAAGTCCATCAACATTCCAAACTTTATAGGATACCGATTTCGGAGCCGCCAATCAAGGTCTTTTTAGGGCAATCCCGGCGGATCGACAAAGGATTTGTTTGACACCCCTCAGCCCCGATGCTATAGCTTTTGAGTAGAATGGTCAAACCGGGTTACGGTCGGGAGCAGTAATGGCGGACATTATCTCATTTGAAGGCCGGCGGTCCGATGCCGGGGGCGAAAGCCGGGCTGAACGTCGCCTCAGGCTCATGCGGGCCGAGTATAGCCGGGTGATCGAGCAGAGCCGGCCGGGGACCTGTGACCGCTGCGGAGAGGCCGTCTTCGCCGGTGAAGCAGGAGACCGTCCGATCCGGCAGGTGCCCTACTCCTTCTGCGATACCTGCGCCGCCGAATATGTCGATTTCGTCGAACGGCTCCAGGGCCGGGGAGACCCCGATTTTTACTGGCACAACGACATCTGGCTGGAAATCTGGCGGCGGTGGATCGATTATCGAAGCGCCGTGGACCGTTACCGGAAATCCCGTGAGCTCAGATGGATGATCGACGAGCTCGAAGGACTTCCATCCGACGAATAGGAGGCTTGATATGTTTGGAATCGGCATGCCAGAGCTGATCATTATTCTGGTGATCATCCTGATCATCTTCGGGGCCGGAAAGCTGCCGGAAATCGGCGGCGGAATGGGCAAGGCGATCCGGAACTTCAAAAACGCCACCCGGGAGACCGACGCCCCGAAAAAGGAGAAAATCGAAGGGGGAGAGGAAAAGCAGGAAAAGGTCGGCTAGGGCGGACCTATGCCATCGGCCTGCTCCCTCACGACTCAGAGCGGACGGCCCCGCTGACAACGGGGCCGTCTGTTTTTTAAAACCGCCTGACCCGAAAGCGCCCGCCGTATCCCGATATCCCGCCCTCGGCTTGTCCTCTCCACCCCGCCGTGATATTATGTCCCCGCCAGACGATGATCCGAATCTCTGAAAAATAAACAGCAGCGCCGGTTTCCTGAAAACGTCTCCATTGGGTGAGCGGAAACATTGTCTCGGACACCGGCGACGCCGAGCCGGACGAGGCAAGGAGAGGAAGTTATGCCGGTTGACGAATGGAGTGAAAGCGACCCGGAACGACTGTTCGGAATATTGAAGGCCGTCAATGCGATCCACCGGGCGTTGGCTCAGGCCACCGACCTCGCAACCGCCGCCCCATTGGTCTGCGAGGCCCTGACAGGGGGCGGAGCCTACCGGGCGGCGTGGCTGGCCATTGATCGACCGGCCGATAATGGTATTGACTTTGGATTCAGCGGCTTTTCTCCGGACCTTGCCGCCCGCCTCCGATCCCGTTTCGAATCGGGGGATGGCGTGCCCTGCGCGGCGCGAGCCGACCAAAGCGGCGCTACCGTTGCTATCCCGTCGGGGAGGGAATGTGAAGGCTGCCCCGGATCATCGGACGACATCCCCGGAGCGCGGCTGGCAGCCCGGCTGTGGCACGGCGGGGTCCGGATCGGGCTGCTCGCGGCGATCCTCCCCGCCGGGCGGGACGCCGGCCATGACGAATGCCGGCTTTTTGAGGAATTGGCCGAGGCCGTCGCCATCGGGGTCGGTCAATTCCGGGCTCGGACGGCGGACCGGCGCGAAAAATCCCGGTACCGATCGATCCTCGATGCCCTGCCCCACCCGGTCTCCCTGGTGGATCGGGACTATCGCTATGCGATGGTCAACGATGCTTACCTCCGGATTTTCCGGAAGCCCCCATCGGAGATCGAGGGGCGGCCGGTGGCCGAGCTCCTCGGCAAGGCCGATTTCACGGAAAAGGTCCGGCCCCGGCTCGACGAGTGCTTTTCCGGAAAGCCGGTCAGCTTTGGCGAGTGGTTTACGACTCCCGGCCCAAGCTATCGGGAGATGAGCTATACCCCGCTGCTCAACGCGGCGGGCGAGGTCCATGGAGCGGCCGTTTTCGGACAGGATCGAACCGAGCAGATCGACGCGGAACGGGCATTGGCCGAAAGCGAGCGACGGTACCGGCAGGTCTTCGAGGCATCCCCCGTTTCGTTATGGGAACAAGATTTCTCGGCGGTGAAAAAACGGCTTGACGCCCTGGCGGCCGACGGCATTACCGACTTCCGGGCTCACTTCACGAATCATCCGGACCTGGTCCGGGAGATCGCCGGCCTCGTCCGGGTGGTGGATGTCAACACGGCGACCCTCAAGCTCTACCGGGCGGAGTCCAAGGCCGATTTTTACGACGGGATCGGCACCGTCTTCAGCGAGGAATCCTATTCGGATTTCGCCGAGGCGCTGATCACCGTTGCCGCCGGCCGGACATCGCTTTACACCGAAAAGGTCCATAAAACCCTCGACGGCGAAATCCTCGAGGTGAAGCTCTGGTGGTCCGTGGCGCCGGGGTTCGAGGCGACCTACGGCCGGGTCCTGGTCTCGGTGCTTGACGTCACCGACTTGAACCGGGCCCGGCGCCGGTCCCAGGAAAACGAGGCCCGGTACCGGGCTCTGTCCGAGGCCACCCGGGAGGCGGTCTTCGTCTCCGAGGACGGTTATCTCGTTGAAGTCAACCGGACGGCCTGTGAGATGTTCGGGTACCGGTACGACGAGCTTATCGGCCGTTTCGGCACTGATCTCATCGCCCCCGGATTGAAGGATATGGTCCGGCACTACATGCTCTCCGGCTACGAGGCGCCCTACGAGGCTTTAGCGGTCAGACGGGATGGAAGGGCGTTTTACGTCGAGATCCGGGGTCGGATGACCCAATTCATGGGGCGCCCCGCCCGGATCACCGTGGTCGGGGACATCGACCAGCGGAAGCGGGCGGAGGAGGCGCTCCGGGAAAGTGAGCGGAAATACCGGACGCTGTTCATGAGCGCCCCGGTGGGGATTTTCCAGTCCACGCCGGCCGGCCGGTATCGGATGGTCAACCCGACCTTTGCCGCCATGCTCGGCTTTTCCGGCCCGGAGGAGATGGTCGAGCGGGTGACCAACATCGCCGACCTCTACATCGACCCGAGCCAGCGGGAGACGGTCAAGCGGATGCTCGCCGAGTCCGGCCGGATCACCGGCTACGAGATTCACCTCCGGCGGCTCGACGGAGCCGAGATGTGGATGTCGATCTTTGTCCGGAGCGTCCGGGACTCCGACGGGGAGATCGATTGCTACGACGGCTTCGCCCTCGATGTCACCGACCGGAAGCGGGCTGAGATGGACCTCGAGCGCTCCCGCCAGCGGCTGACGCTGGCCGCCCGGGTCGCCGCCATGGGGATCTGGGAGCTGGAATTGGAGACCTACCGCTCCGTCTGGGACCGACGGATGTTCGAAATCTGGGGGCTTCCGCCCGGCGAGGCGGTGACCTTCGATCAGTGGTCGGCGCGGCTCCACCCCGAGGACCGGGACCGGATGCTGGCCTCCATCCAAAACGTCGTGAGCGAGGGGCGGACGCGGAGCGTCGAGTTTCGGATCGTCCGGCCGGATGGAGAGGTCCGGACGGTCCAGGCCTCCGCCGGCGGGGTCTTCAGTGACGACGGGACCCTGCTCCGGCTGATCGGGGTCAACCTGGACGTAACTAATCGGAAACGGATGGAGGCGGAGCTCCAGCAGGCCGAAAAGATGGAGGCCATCGGGACCCTGGCCGGAGGGATCGCCCACGATTTCAACAACATCTTGATGGGCATCGCCGGGCGGGTGTCGCTTATGGAGGTCGATACCGAGCCCGAATCCGAGCTCCGGTCGGGACTGGAGGCCATCCAGAGCCAGATCCGGCGGGCCACGGAGCTGACCCGGCAGCTTCTCGGGTTTGCCCGGGGCGGGAAATACGAGGTGGCCCCCACGGACCTGAACCGGCTGGTCCGGGAGGCCGCCGGGATGTTCGGCCGGACCCGAAAACAGCTCCGCGTCCAGACCCGGCTCGCCGAAGACCTCCGGACCGTCTCCGTCGATCGCCACCAGATCGACCAGGTGATCCTGAACCTGCTCGTCAACGCCGGTCACGCCATGCCCGACGGCGGGGACCTCATCCTGGACACCGAAAACGTGATGCTGGACGATCCCTATGTCGAGGGTCACAAGATCCGTCCGGGACGTTACGTCAAGCTTTCGGTCACCGACACCGGCGTCGGCATGGACCCAACCACCCGGCAGCGGATCTTCGAGCCCTTTTTCACCACCCGGAAGATGGGGCGGGGCACCGGGCTAGGACTCGCGTCGGCTTACGGGATCATCAAGAACCACAAGGGCGCCATCACCGTTTACAGCGAGATCGAGCGGGGCACCACCTTCAATGTCTATCTTCCGGCGGTGGATTCAGTCCCCAAGCCCGACCCGAAACCGCTTCAAGAAGAGCCCGTCCGCGGCACGGAGACGGTGCTCCTGGTGGATGACGAGGACTTTGTCCTGGACATCACCGAAAAGATGCTCACCCGGCTCGGCTATGAGGTCATCACGGCGGGCGGCGGGATCGAGGCGGTGGAAAGCTATGCGGCCGATCCGGACCGCTTCGACCTCGTGATCCTGGACATGATCATGCCGGACATGGGCGGCGGGCCGACCTTCGACCGGCTCCGGGAAATCCGCCCGGCCGTCAAGGTCCTTTTGGCCAGCGGATACAGCATCAACGGCCAGGCCGAGTCGATCCTCGAACGGGGCTGCAACGGGTTCATCCAGAAGCCGTACACGATGGCCGCGCTGGCCGGAAAGGTCCGCGAGGTTCTGGATAGCGATTGATCATCCTCATTTTTTGTCACGCGGCGGGACGCCGCATCCACTCCTCACCGAAAACTCATCCAATTCTAACACGCTCCTAACACAATCCGAATAGCCTCGTTCAGTTTGGATCGAGCGGCGCGATTGTGCGTCCGCCCGGTTGCCCCGGCAAGGATGATTAACCAAATTTTCATCAACCGCTAATAGGACGCTAACATTCGGAATCTATAAGCGTTGATGTTTGGTTAAGGGATTCACTCATCAACTATTTTCAACTTAAGGAGGACAAAGCGAGTATGAGAACGAAACGGATTTTGATTCTGGCAACGGCGGCGATCTTCGCCTTCTCGGCCACCTGCGCGTGGGCCGGCAACCTGGTGATCAAAGGGTCCACCACGGTGCTCCCCATCGCCCAGAAGGTCTCCGAGGCGTACATGAAGGAGAACCCGGATGTGAAGATCTCCCTGTCCGGCGGCGGATCCGGCAACGGGGTCAAGGCCATCATCGACGGCACGACCGACATTGGCAATGCCTCCCGGTTCATCAAGGACAAGGAGGTGAAGCTGGCCATGGAGAAGGGCTCCTACCCGGTCCCCTTCCGGGTCGCCTATGACTGCATCGTCCCGGTGGTTCACCCATCCAACACCCTCGAGGGCCTGACCCTGGACCAGCTCAAGGCGATCTACATGGGTAAGGTGGACAACTGGAGCAAGATCGGCGGACCGGACAATAAGGTCGTGGTGATCTCCCGGGATACCTCATCGGGGACTTATGAGGTCTGGGAGAAGATGGTTTTGGAGAAGGAGCGGGTCTATCCGGGCGCGCTGCTCCAGGCATCCAACGGCGCCGTGGTCCAGGCCGTGGCCAACAACAAGAATGCGATCGGCTACATCGGCCTCGGCTACATGACCGGCGATGTCAAGCCGCTGACCATCAACGGCATCGTGGGCTCCAAGGAGACCACTCTCAACGGGACCTACCCCGTCAGCCGCCCTTTGTTCATGTTCACCCGAGGATGGCCCGAAGGGGACACCCTTAATTTCATCAACTACGTGGTGGCGCCGGACAAGGGCCAGAAGCTCGTGGAGATGACCGGTTACGTGCCGCTTTACTAAGCCGTGCGGCTCCCGGCGACCGGGGGCATTTCAAAAAAAGGGGGGGCGGCACCGCCGCCCCCTTCGTCTTCGATCTTTTGGGCCAACACCGGCTACTTTCGAGGTTAGGCATCCATGACAGCTTCCAAACGTCAGACCACCGAAAAGGCCATGCGGAGCTTCTTCTTCTGCGTGGCCACGGCATCCATTGCGATCCTGACCATGATCATGATCTTTTTGTTCATGGAAGGGCTCCCTATTTTCAAGGTGACCTCGGTCAAGGATTTTCTTTTCGGTCACTACTGGTATCCCACTTCCGACCCGCCTGATTTCGGGATCTACCCGCTCATCATCGCCTCACTGACGGTGACCGCTGTGGCTTCCGCCATCGCCATCCCCCTGGGAGTGATGACCGCCGTTTATCTCGCTGAGCTGGCTTCCAAGCGGGTGGCCGAGATCGTCAAGCCGATGGTGGAGCTCCTGGCCGCCCTGCCGTCGGTGGTCATCGGATTTTTCGGAATGGTGGTGGTGGCCCCCTTTCTCCAGGCCGTCTTCGACATGCCCACGGGGCTGAACCTTTTCAACTCGGCGCTGATGCTGGCCTTCATGTCCATCCCCACCATTTGCAGCATCTCCGAGGATTCGATTTACTCGGTGCCCGACGCGCTCCGCGAGGGTTCCCTGGCATTAGGGGCGACCCAGTGGGAAACCATCATCCGGGTGGTCCTGCCGGCCTCGATTTCCGGGATCAGCACATCCATCATCCTCGGGATGTCCCGGGCTATCGGCGAGACCATGGTGGTTCTGATGGTGGCCGGGGGCGCGGCCATGATCCCCGGCTCGATTTTCGATCCGGTCCGGCCCATGCCCGCCAGCATCGCGGCGGAGATGGCCGAGGCGCCGTTCCGGGGCGACCACTACTACGCATTGTTCGCCACCGGAATCGTTTTGTTCATTTTCACCCTGGGTTTCAACATCATCGCCGACTTCATCTCCCACCGGTACCGCCAGGTAGGCGAGGCATCCCTGTAATGGATGATTTTAGATTGATGATTGAT
>CAYNGG010000139.1:0-9561 GCA_964396575.1 uncultured Desulfobacteraceae bacterium
TCACCGGGCCGGTGGACTTCGATGGCGGCCGCCGGCCGGGCATTGACCCGAACCACGTCGGTGAAGACCGTGCTGTTGCAGCATTCCTCGGAATCGCTCGTGATGGTGAGGGAGACGGGGTAGGCGCCGGGCTCCGGAAAGGTGTGCTCGACGGTTTCTCCCGAGCTTTCGGTTCCGTCGCCGAAGTCCCATTGGTATTCGGTGATCCGACCGCCTTCGGGGGGCATGGATGCGCCGGCATCAAAGGCCACCGGAATTCCGTCGCAGGCCGCCAGGGTAGTTTCGAAAGTTGCCCTGGGGGCGCCGAGGACGGTGATTTCCGCCTCGTCTTCGGATGCGGCCTCGCAGGGGCTGTCGCCGGAAACGGTGATCACCAGGCGGGCGGTGTAGGTTCCGGCCTCGGCGTAAAGGTGGGTCGGGGTTGGCCCCACGCCCGAGGTTCCGTCCCCGAAGTCCCACTCGTAGGTTTTGATCCGCCGCCCTCCGCCGTCGGACTCGCCCCCGTCGAAGCTCACCGGCGAATATGCGCAGACGGTCCGGTCCGGTCCGGCTTCGGCAATGGGCGCGGCAATCACGTGGAGCAGGGTTTCGGCGTAGCCCGTGTCGCAGGGCAGGCCCGAGTCATCGGTGACGGTGAGCCGGACCCGGTAATCACCCCCGGAGCGGTAGGCCCGGACCGGGTTGATGCCTTCCACCAGCTCCCCGTCCCCGAGGTCCCACTGGTACCGGAGCCGCCCGTTTTCCAGGTCTTTGGACCCGGCCGCGTCAAAGAGGACGAGCTGTCCGGCGCAGTGGGTCTGGCCGTCCACCGCGATGGCCGCGACCGGCGGGGCGTTGATGGCCGCCACGAGCTGTTCCTGGATGACCGAGTTGGCCAGCCCCTGGCCGTCGTCCGCGGTGAGGGTCACCGGGTAGAGGCCGGGGCTCGGGAAAACGTGGGTGAGCGTCGTTCCGGGCTGGGGGGCGCTCCCCTTGGCGTCCCCGAAATCCCAGGTGATCCGGATGGGGTCGCCGTCCGGGTCGGACGGGCTGCCCGCGTCAAAGGTGACGGCCTGCCGGCAGGTCCGGATGTCATCGGGGCTGATGGGATTGGGGGGATGGTTGACGGCAACGATCCGGGTGAAGGTATCGCTTCCGTTTCGGATTTCGGAATCGTCGGTCACCGTGAGGGTGACGGCGTAGCGGCCGGGGTCGGAATAGGCGTGCTCGACGACCCGGCCCGTGACCGGACCCTTGCCGGGATCGGGGTCCCCGAGGTCCCACCGGAATCCGGTGATCTCCCCGTCCGGGTCGGTCGAGGCGGACCCATCCAGCCGGAGGGTTTCACCGGGGGCCACCCGGCCTATCGGGGCGATCCGGGCGGCCGGCGCTGCGTTGACGGTGACCTCGGCGTAGTCGGTGCCTTCGGCGCCGTCGTCGTCGATGACGGTGAGCCGGACGGGATAGACGCCCGGGTCGGAAAAGGCGTGGGTCGTCCGGGGGCCTTCGGCGGTCCCGTCCGGCCCGAGGACCCAGCGGTAAGCCTGAATCTCCCCGTCCGGGTCTCCGGAGCGCCGGCCGTCAAAGTCGATGGGTTCTCCGGGAGCGACCCGGCGGTCACCACCGGCATCGGCGGTCGGCGGGTGGTTGACCCGGACCGTGATCGTGTCCGACTGTTGGCCCGTTTCGGTCTCCGAGGCGTCGGTAACGGTGAGCCGGACCGTGTAGGTGCCGGGGATCGCGTAAACGTGGGAGACGGTCATGCCGTCGGCTTCGGCTCCGTCTCCGAAATCCCAGTGATAGTTGATGATGGGGTCGTCAGGGTCGGTTGACCCCGAGGCGTCGAAGTCCACCCGGCTGGTGTTGACCACCCGGTCCGACCCGGGGTCGGGGACCGGCGGGTGGTTGACCCGGACCGGGTATTCGGCGGAGGCCGACCGGTTGGTGACGTTGGTGTCATCGGTGACGGTGAGCCGGACCGTGTAGGCTCCGGGCGCGGTATAGGTGTGTTGAACCGGGGTCCCGGTCAGGGCGGTCCCGTCGCCCATCTCCCAGGTGTATGCGGTGATGGTGCCGTCCGGGTCGGCCGCGTCGGCGGCGTCAAAGGCGACTTCCTCCCCGGCGGCGACGATGGCGGGGTAGTCGGCGGCCGGGACCGGAGAGGCGTTGACGGTGATCGTCGCGGTCGTTTCGGCGGTGCTGTTGGCGAGGCCGGCGTCATCGGTGACCCGAACCCGGACGGTGTAAGTCCCCGGCGTCTCGTAGGCGTGGTCCATCCGGGGGCCGGTGGCCGTCGTTCCGTCCCCGAGGTCCCAGTCGGTCGAGATGATCCGGCCGTCGGAGTCAAAGGAGCCGCTTGCGTTCAAGGGGACCGGAATCCCCGGCGCGACGGTCGATGGCGCGGTCAGCCGGGGGATGGGCGGGGCGTTGACCGCGATCCAGTGGTCCGCCTCGGCCTCGCTGCACGGGCTGTCCCCGTCGTCGGTCACCAGGAGCCGGACCCGGTAGCGGCCGGGTCGGTTGAATGTGTGGGTGACGGTCGGCCGGTTGACTCCCGCCATGGCGGGATCGCCGAGGTCCCAGCGGTACCGAATGATCCGGCCGTCCGGGTCCGAAGATCCGCGTCCATCGAGGGTCACCGTCTCGCCGGGGACGGTTCGAGCCGGGGCCTTGATGACCGCGGTCGGGGGAGCGTCCATCCGGACGGTTTCCCGGAGCTTTCGGCCGTCGGCCACGAACCCCGACCGGTCCCGAACCGTGAGGGTCACCGGGTGCTCGCCGGGCTCGCCGAAGTCATGGACGATCCGGCCGCCGGTCCGGCGGGTCCCGTCGGGCAAATCCCAGGCAAAGGTGAGCGGGTCGCCGTCAGGGTCGGTTGACCCGGTGGCGTCCAGGACGGCCGAATTGCAGTCGGAGAGGGGCAGGACGGCGAGGTCCGGCTCGGGGAGATGGTTGGCCGGGGCCACAAAAACCGGGAGCCGGACGGGGACGGGTTGGCCGTTCCCGTCGGTCACCGCCACCTGGATATAATTGGGCGGGCCGCTGTTTCGGAGAACGATGGCGCCGGGACCGCCTCGAAGCTCATCCGCGATGGCCACTTCGGCGGTCCGGGACCGGGCGTCCGGTGAGGGGGGGATGGCCACCGGGTCGGCAAAAGGGGCCTCGAAGCGGATGGTCGCGGCGGTCTCGGCCGCGTCGGCGTCGAAGTTCTCGACCATCAGGCGGTCGGCGTCCGGAGGGATCGTCAACCGGAGCTGGGTGGCCAGACGCGGGTCGGGGGGGAGCACAACCGAGACCATCGGGGAGACGAGCTGAAGGCCCGGCACGGGCCGGTTGGATTTGGGATCGGCCGACACGAAAACCCCGTATTGGTTAATGCCCCGGCCCGAGATCCCGTCCACCACGAGCATGAAGGTCCGTCGGTCGTCTTCGGCTTCGCCGTCGGCCGGGTCGATGGTGGCGACCGTCCGCCACTGGCCGTCATAGTCGGGGTCGGCCCCCAGTTGGAGCCGGGCCAGGGGGTCGGCCGTCGGCAGTCCCGCCATGGCGGGATCGATCCCGCCGTTGCCAAAGAGAAGGAAGCGGGTCTCGGACTGGGGGTCCGGCCGGTCATGGCGTCCGCCGAGGTCGGCATCGTAGATTCTGAGGTGAAGCGGGCCTTGTGTTGCTTCGGGGACGTCGATGAGGTAGATGGCCCGGTGATGGCGGTCCCCTTCGGCAATGGGGGTTTCCTTCCCGGTGACCACCATCAGGCTGTCGCCCGTCGGGAGGGCGAAGGCGGCCGGTGCCGCCAGGAGAAGGATGAGAGGGACGATCCAGGGTCGAATGGTCTGCGTCGTCTGCATCTAAGGGTCCTTTCGGGGCGGATGGATGCGGCGGCGGATCTCGGGGAAGCGGCCCAACTCCGTCTTGACGTTCACCACATCGTAGCGTTCGGCCGCCTCTAGAAGCCGGTTTGCATAGTCGGTCAGAGGGGTTACGTCGGCCTGGCGGGTTGCTTCGGCCAGGTCCCGGGCAAAGGCGGTGACCTCATCCATGACGAGGGCCTCGGTCAGCGACTCCCAGCGGGCCTGAAAGTCTCCGTCGAGGAGCCGGGCCAGCTCGGGAAGCCCCGCTCGGGCGGCCGGCGAAAGGGTTTCGAGATCGACGCCAAGCGGTTCGGTCCCGGCCGGCGGGTCAGTTGAGACCGCTGAGTCGGCCGTGTGGGCCAGAAATCGGGTCAGGATCGCCATCAGGGCTTTCCGGTCCACCGGCTTGTCCAGGCTCGCGTCAAACTCCGCCGGGGTCTCGGTTCGGGTGGCGCTGACGGAGATCAACGGGATCGAACGGGTGGTCGGCTCGCCCTTGAGAATTCGGGCCGCCTCGATTCCGTCCATCACCGGCATCTTGAGGTCCATGAGAATCAGGTGGGGCGGGTGGCGCCGGGCCAGGGCCACGACATCCCGGCCGTTGCCCGCCTCACGGATGGTCAGGCCCAACGGCGAAAGGAGAGCGGCCAAAAGCGCCCGGTTGTCGGCCCGAGTGTCAGCCACCAGGATCTCGGCGGACGCAAAGGCAATAGGTGAAGGGGCGGCCTCGACCCCGCTGCCCGGCGATCCCGCCCATGGCGGGACTGCCGGGGAGACCGACGGGAGGCGGATCGAAAACCGGCTGCCTTCACCCTCACGGCCCGTGACCGTAACGGTTCCGCCCATCATCTCGACGAGCCGGCGGGTGATGGCCAGGCCCAGGCCGGTCCCCCCGTACTGGGCTTCGCTCTGGCCGGACCGCTGCTCGAAAGCGTCGAAGATCCGGGCTTTTTCAGCCTCGGGAATGCCGATCCCGGTGTCGGCCACGCCGATCAGGAGATCCACCGGCCCGTCGGGGTTCGAGGGAGCCGGCCCATCCCGGCGGGCCTCGAGGCGGATCGCCCCGGATTCGGTGAACTTGACCGCGTTGCCCACCAGGTTCAAGAGAACCTGGCGGAGCCGGGTTTCGTCCAGGAGCAGCTCGGCCGGGAGGTCCGGGTCCACCTCCACCGTCAGGGCCAGCCCTTTTTCGGCGATCTGCCGGGAAAAGATCCGGCTCACCTCGTCGAGGAGCCGGCGGGGCGAGGTGGGCCGCTGGTGAAGGGTGAGCTTCCCGGCTTCGATCCGTGAGAGGTCCAACACATCGGTGATCAGGGTCATGAGGGCCCGGCCCCCGTCCTGGATGGGCGTCAGATAGGCGCTCAGGGGGTCGTCGCCGAGCTTTTCCGAAAGGACTTGAGTGAATCCCAGGACCGCGTTCATCGGGGTCCGGATTTCGTGGCTCATGTTGGCGATGAATTCGCTCTTGGCCCGGTTGGCCGCTTCGGCCGCCTCCTTGGCCGTGACCAGAGCCCGCCGGGCCCGGATGAGAAAGACCGAAAAGAAGCCGGAGAGGGTGGCGGCAAAGACGAGGCTGAGAAAGACCGCCAGCAGTGCCCAGTAAGCGATCTGTCTCTTGGTCTCGATGAGGAGGGCATAGGCCAGGTGATAGGGCTCGACCACCACCACGGCCCAGTCCAGGTGGCGGCTCGTGGAAAAGTGGCCGACGTAGGTCTCCCCGTCGTAGTCGAACACCTCCAGTTGGAAAATTCGATGGGTTCCGTCGAGCCCTTCCCGGATATTCCCGAGGATCGGGAATTCCAGGAGCGTTCCCCGGGGAAAGGGACCGTTTCCGTTGGTGAAAATGACATGCCCCCGGGCGTTGACCAGATAGAGGGCCTTCCGGCCGATGGGCAGGGTTCCGGCCAGCTCCGCCAGCGGTCGGCTCAAGTCGAAAACGCATCGGAGCGTTCCGCCGGCGTCTGAGCCGTTTTCCGTAAGGGCCGTGTCCACGGGCAGGAGGACGTCCTGGGCGTCATCCAGGAGCACGGGGCGGCCGATGGTCGCGCCACGGGCCGAGGTCTTCGGCGCCGTCTGGTCATTCAATTGGAAAAAGGATGCCACCTGGTCCGGGTCCTTGCCGGTGAGATATCGGAGACGACTTTCCTTGATGAAATGAATGGGGGCCTCGGCGTCGGGCGCGAAAAAGGAGAGGGTCACGGCATCCGGGGTGTTCTGGAAAAAGCTGTTGAGCAGACGGTTCCGCACCCCCGACGCCCGGACCGCCGGATCAGCCGCCACCGCCCCCATCCGGGCCAGGCTCGCCACCCACCGGCTGACGTGGCCCCCGTCAATCTGGTCGATGATCTTTTCCGTCAACAGGTAGTTGGCCTCGTTCAGGGAGCTGCGCATCTCGCTTTCAACCTTCTGGATGGAGACATATTCAACCAGGGCAAAGGGGAGAAACCCGGTTATCAGAAAGGCGACAAAGAAAACCAAGAAGAGCGAGGGCCGGTCAATGGCATCCAGCCGGTAAAGTCGGGATTGGAAATCCATGGGCTCGGTTGATGAGGGTTACGGCCAGACGGCCGTGTTTCCGAGCTGATCGCTGACACGGACCGCGGTCAGGGCGGCTCGCCCCGCAACCGACGGCGGAATGAAAACCCGGCCCTCGAAGTCCCCCGTCTCCCGGTTTAAGATCAGCGGGCCGCTGAAGGTCGCCCCGCCCTTTCGGTCTCCCACCGTCACCGTAAATTCCCCGGTTCGGGCCAACCCGACCCCGTCGTCTTCGGCTACCACCCGGCAGGTCAGGACCGCACCGTTCCGGACGGACCGGGGCGAGACTTCGCTCCGGCGCGGGTCCACCGTCGGCGGGGTCGTGTCCCGCCGGACCCTCAGGGTTCGTCTCGCCTCGTTCCCGGCCCGGTCGATTGCCGTCAGGTGAAAGACGTTGGATCCCTCGGCAAGCGGCAGTGGGATCTCAAACCGCACCGGGGTGGGCTCCCCAGGGACTTCGGCCGCTTCGCCTTCCACTGTTTGATCGTTTAGCAAGAGTGTTACCGGCTCGGAGACTTCGCCCGACAGGGTGATTTCCGCCGACCGGGTGGCCGGTGGCGGGTCATCCAGGCGGATCTCCGGCGGGGTCCGGTCCACCGTGATCGAGACGGTCTCCGTTTCCGTCCGGCCGTCGTGGGCCTCGGCCGTGAGGGTCACCTGGCGGGTCCCCTCGGCCATGGGCAGGACATGGGCGAACCGCCCGGCCGCTCCCACGGGCTGATCGTCGATCCGGAGTTGGGCTCCGGGCGCCAGAGTCCCCCGGAGCGTGATCTCGGGCAGGTTGACCGTCAGGCGGCGGGGGGTCTCGAGGGAGATCAATGCCGCCGCCGGGTCCGGCCGGACCACCTCACGAAGAACCGTTGACCGGTTCCCGGCGCGGTCGGTGGCCGTGACCGTCACCGTGGTCTCATCCATCTCCGACAGGGCCAGGGGGTGGGAAAAGGTCCCGTCCGTCTCGGCAACTACCTTGACCCCGTTGACGCTGAGGGTCACCCCGTCGCCGGTCTCCACCGTCCCGGTCACCGTCACCTCGTGGTCCGGACCGAGTCGCGCCCCGTCAGCCGGATGGGTCACCAGGAGGTAGGGCGGGTCCTCATCGATGTTCACGAAAAAGGCGGCCGGATCGGAAAACGGGCCGGCAAAGCCCTCCGCGTCCACCGTGTGCATCCGGAAGTAATAGACCCCCCGGCGGGGAGCTGACCAGTTATGCTGGTCCCCGGTGAGCCGAACGGCCGCGAGCAAGGTTCCGAAGTCACGATTTTCGGAGATCTCCAAAACGTAAGCCCGAGCATCCGGCACCGAAGCCCAGGAAAAGGGCACTGACCGGGAGAAGAAGATCTGGTGCTCCAGGGGAGAGACCGGAGGCGGCGGGGGAAGCAGCTTGCGGGGGGCGGAAGGGGCACGACCGGCGGCCACCTCCGTCCCCTCGTCCTTGCCCACCGTGACCTGCTGTTGACGGGCCGTCACGTCGATCTCGCCGTCGTAGTTGGCGATCCGGGTGACGTTGGTCGCGTCCCGGCTTGCCCGAAACCGTTTGGACCGGATGACTGTCTCGATCCCCGGTGAGGTGATGGAGAAGTCCTTTTGCCCGCCCAGAGAGGATAGGTGAGCCAGGACATCGCCCTGGAGCACCACCACATTGACGGTCAGGGCGTCCTTGATGAGATTCTCCTTCATTTCGCCGATGACCGCCATGGAGCTTTCACTCAGGTGGATCTCGCTGCCGTCCACGAATTGCACCCCGGCCCGGGACGCCACCAGGGTCCGGAGACGCTCCTGTTCGGAGAGGAGCTGGTCGATCTTGGCCTCAAGCCAGACGGGCTCCCGGGGCTTCCGGCTCTGAACCGTCCCCTGCTTTCGAGCCAGCACGGCGGTGACCGACTGGATTTTCCGGTCCCGAGCCTCGCTCAGGGCCGTTTTCGCCGAATCGAGGGCGGCTTTCGCCGATTTTCGGGCGTCGGCCAGGTCTCCCCGCCTCTTTCGCTCCAGAGCTTTTTCAATCTGTCGGTTGGCCGCCTCCATGGCCGCCCGAGCCAGGACCCCGGCTCCCTCCATCCGGGCGTCCCGAGCCGTCCGTCGGGCCGCCTCGAGGGTCTCATCGACCTCCCGAAACAGCGCCACGGGGATTGTCAGCCGCATCCCCGGCCGGATACCGCCGGGGTGGTCCAAGCCGTTATAGAAGAGGATCAGCTTCCAAGCGTCCGGGGCGTCGAGGTAGGTCTCGGCCAGGCCCCGGAGCGTGGTCCCTTCGTCGATAACCACCTCCACGGCCACGCCAGTCCCTGGCCAAAGCGGAATCGCGGTTAGCATGCATATCCAGATGAAGGCCAGGGGCCATGGGGATCTCATGGGGTTTGATGCTTCCAACTGTTGTGTCGGGTTGCCGGCGCCTCTATTCCGCCGGGATTGATGACGCATCCATGAAGATAATTATATGAAACCTGTTGAAAGATCAAGTACGGTCTTCGAGTGGCCGTTTACGCCGCGGGAGCAGCGTCCGCTGCATGGCAGGTGACTTCAGGGTGACTCATGGGGGGGCTTTAACATGAGGAAAACAGCACTGCTGCTCGGAATGGCCTTCCTGTCTATTTTTTTAGATCCTACAGAGGGCACTGTTCAGTGGATTCGGCGCTTTGATGAAGAAGAAAAGCGGGCATATCAAAAAAGCTCGCGTGTCGGTGTGACTTGCCGGACCGATTGCCAAGCATTTTCATGGATAGTTGATGGTATGCGGAATTTCCAGGGGTAATTTTCGTTACCAGACTCGGGGCCGGAAGTCATCATCGTTGAGAATCCGCACCGTCTCTCCGGTCTGCCCGAGGACAAAGAGCCCTCTTTTGTAGGCAAACCGGTCAACACCCTCTTCGATGACGATGCCGGCTACGGCGCCCACCACCCGGCGGTCGGCATATTCGGGGAAGAAGGTCTTGAACCGTCCCATCCGTTCGAGATGCTCCTTGACATCATCGACGCTCAGGGTACTTTTCACCTCGATGAGGACGGCGTGGGCACCGCCCACCGCCATGACGTCGATTTCCACGCCTTCGCCATTGCGACGGGCCCGGACCCGCTGGGAGACCTTATTCACCTCGATACCCCGTCTGGAAAGAATCGTCTTGGCGGCCGGCGCCACAATTTCTTCCACGAATCGACTCCACTTTCCGGTGAGTGCCTCGATTTTGGCATCGGTTTCCCGGAA
>CAYNGG010000140.1:0-9535 GCA_964396575.1 uncultured Desulfobacteraceae bacterium
TTGCGTTTGATGTCAACAAAAAAGGCATTGCGACATGGCTTGAAACCGAACCCGGAGTCTGATATTCTGCTTTTGTGGTTGACAACCGGTACACGGACCGACAACGCCCCGAGCATCGGCCCCGGACCATTTTTCCCTTTGATTGACCGGACAGGATCGGTAAAGCGGCCCCTCGGACCGTAAAGGGGGAACGGCTTATGGACATCAACACAATCTATTTCGAAGGGCCGGAGAAAAAGCTGGAGATCATCCTCGTCGCCCCTCAGCCGGGTCTTCGGGACAATTCCGACGGCCGTTGGGACCGGGTGGTCCGGGCCAGCGGGGCCAGCATCGTCAGCCGGGTGACCAACGCTCAGGCGGACGCCTATCTCCTCTCTGAATCGAGCCTCTTTGTCTGGGACGACGCGGTTTTGATGATCACCTGCGGTCAGACCACCCTGGTCCGGGCACTCCGGGAGATCCTCCGCTTTGTGGACCGGGACCGGATCGCCTTTGTCTTCTACGAGCGGAAAAACTTCATCTTTCCCGACCGGCAGCCGTCGGATTTCGAGGCGGACGCGGCCGAGCTGTCGGCCGTCTTTCCGGGGAAAAGCTACCGGCTCGGCCCGGCCAACCACGACCATCTCCACGTTTTTTATTATCACGCCGCCGGCAACGCCCCGGAACGGGACGCCACCCTTCAGATCCTGATGAGCGACCTCCATCCGGCGGTCATGGACCCCTTTTCCGTCCAATCGACGCCCGACCCCGAGACGGCCCGTCGTCGGGCCGGGCTCGACCGGTTCTACCCGGACGCCCTCACCGACGGCTACCTTTTTGCCCCATGCGGCTATTCATTGAACGGCATCCGCGGCCCGGAGTACTTCACCGTCCACGTCACCCCCCAGGCGGCGGGCTCCTATACATCGTTTGAGACCAACATCGTCGAGCCCGACTACTCCCGTTTGATCCGCGACGTGGTGGCCATTTTCCGGCCGAAGACCTGCTCCATCGCCCTGACCACGACTCTCCACGAGCAATGTCAGGGGCTCCACGGTCAGGTGGGCCGGGCTCTACCCGGCTACCGGATGACGGAGCGGAGCCTCTACGAATTCGACTGCGGCTATATGATCACCTTTATGAGCTACGGCGACCAGGCCGAGGAGACCCAACCCCCATGACCGACGACACGAGCCCGGCCCTCTGGGTCCGGGAGATCCACAAAGACCAGGTGGGCCTCTCCTTCAAGGTGGAGGAGACCCTGTTTTCGGAGACCAGTCCCTATCAGCGGGTGGACGTGGTCCGGACCCGCGGCCACGGGGCCATGCTCATCAACGACGGCGTGATCATGCTATCGGAGCGCGACGAGGTCGTCTATCATGAGATGATCGCTCACGTCCCGCTCTTCGTCCATCCCGACCCCAGACGGGTTTTGATCATCGGCGGGGGCGACGGCGGCACCGCTCGCGAGGTCCTCAAACACCCGGCGGTGGAACGGGCCGTGATGGTCGAAATCGACGAGACGGTGGTCCGGGCCTGCCGGGATCATCTCCCCGAAGTCAGCGTCGCCTTCGACAACCCTCGCCTCGACCTCCGGATCGATGACGGGGTGCGGTTTGTCCACGAGACGGACGAGCGGTTTGACGTCGTTCTGGTGGATTCCACCGACCCGGTGGGACCGGCCGCGCCGCTGTTCGACCGGGCCTTTTACGGGGACGTCTCCCGGATTCTGGCCGATGACGGCATCATGGTCACCCAGGCCGAGTCGCCCTTCTATGATCCGGAGATCCAAGGGTCCATGCTTGAAAACCAGCGGCCTCTTTTCCTTCGGCTCCACCTCTACCTCTTTTCCACCCTGACCTATCCCGGCGGCCTCTGGAGCTTCGGGTTCGCATCCAAAGGACCGTGCCCCTGGAGAGATTTCGATCCGGAACGGGTCCGGCGGGCAAATTTCGACCTCGGATACTACAATATCGATATTCATCGGGCCGCTTTCTGCCTGCCCACCTTCATCCGGTCAGTTCTTTCCGGGATCATCGACCCCCTTCCCCCGGCCTGAGACGACGATGCGGCGTGAGGACAAGGCGGTCACGGACCCGGCCGAGCTGACCTCGATCATCGACCGAGCCCCCTACTGCGTCGTCTCCATGTCCGACGGCGATGATCCTTACGGCGTTCCTATGTGTTTCGGGCACGATAACGGCTGGATTTACTGCCACTGCGCCGTCGAGGGGAAAAAGCTCGAGATCATCCGGCGTCGGCCCCGGGTCTGGGTCCTGTTCGTGGCTGACCCGGAGATCCGAACGGGGACAAGCCCCTGCCGGTGGACGATGGCCTATGACAGCGTGATGGGATGGGGAGAGGCGGAGGTTCTCGATAACGAGGCGGCCCGCCGCCGGGGGCTGGACGCGGTTTGCGCCCATTACAAAGGGAGCGCCCCCGACGAGGGCTATCCGCCGGGGGCGTTTGAAAAGACGGCCGTGATCCGAATCCGATTGGACGGGCTCACGGGAAAACGGTCCCGGCCCCCGGCGACGCCTTCGGGCTCGGCGCCGCCACCGGGTCCGACGGGGCCGGCCGATCAGGTGGAGTAAGAAAGGGCTTCTTTGACCCGGGCCTCCCGGATCTTTTCCTCGTGCTCCCGCTTTTTCCGGGTCGCCTCCGTCACTTTGCCCACCAGTTGATCGATGTCGCAGGGCTTCATCAGGTAATCATAGGCCCCCAGCCGCATTCCCTCGATGGCCGTCTCCACCGTAGCGTGGCCGGTCAGCATGATCACCTCGGTCAGGGGGGAAATCCCCTTGACCTCCCGCAATGTCTCGATGCCGTCCATCTCCGGCATCTTGACGTCCAGGATGATGACATCAAGATTCCGGTTGTGATTCAACTGCTCCAACGCCTCTTTGCCGTTTCCGGCCGTGATAATCGTCAAATTCCGCTTGGAAAGGCGCTTGGTCATGGTCTCCACGAACGGCGCCTCGTCATCTACCAGCATTACAAAGGGTTCACTCATGGCTCATCAGCCTCCTCATTAAAGAATCATTTGGATCGGTCTTGCCGTCCTTGGTTTATGCAATGGATATGCCACAGGGTCTATCCCGCGGCCGGCCCCGCCAGTCCGCGGGGTAGGAGTTGCAGCCGCCGTTTCGAAGCCCGACCAGGGGACGCTGAGAACTTAGGGTGTCAGCTTTTTTTACAATTTGTAAATCGGGTGAAACCGGATGCCGCCCCGGCCCGAAAGCCGGGGCGGCATGGGGAAAAACGGGTTACTGAGTGCTCGAGGACATTACCTGGCTAGCGGTCTCCAGGATGCCTTCGGGGAATCCGACCATCGGGTAGATGACCAGAAAGCCCAAGAACCAGATCACCGCCATGGAGAGAACCCAGAGCAAGAACCCATACTTGATGAAGTCCATGGGGTGGATCATCTTCTCGCCGGTATCCGGATAGACCCCCAGCCCGTAAACGATGGCGTTGTTGGGGGTGCCGACGATGAGGAAGTGGGCAAAGGAGGTGGCAAAAGCCACGGCCAGACCCACGGCCCAGGGCTCCCCTTCCACGCCGGTCATGATGCCCATGGGGATGACGATGGGGCCGAGCAGCGCGGTGGTCCCGGCGTCGGACATGAAGTTGGTCATCAGCCCGGATAGGCCGGACAGGCCCACCCAGAAGCCGAATCCCTTGTCCATGCCCACGCTGCTCAGAATCTTCAGGAAGCTCTGGGCCAGCCACATGGCGGCGCCGCTCTCCTTCAACAGGGCGCCCAGGGTGAGGGCCCCGCAGTACATGAACCAGGCATCCCAGGAGATGCCGTTCAAGATCTTCTTCCATTCGGTGGTCCGGAAGACCACGGGGATGATCAGGGCCAGGAGCGACGGGCCGCCCAGGCCCAGCTCCTCGCCGCCGACGATCCAGAGAAAGAGAATCAGCATGAGCATCCCGAAAGTGACGTACTCGGCGTAGCTCATATTGCCCATCCGCTTAGTCTCGTCCTTGATGGCGGCCAGGCCCGGGGTGAGGTCCTTGGTCTTGAGCTTTCGGCCGAAGAGTCCCAGCATATAAACGGCCACCAGGATGCCGAGGACCGGGACCATGGGCAGGCCGTACTTCATCCAGGTGAAGAAGTCCATGGGGACGTCGTACCCGCTCCAGAAGCCCATCATGATCACGTTCCGGCCGCCGGCCGCCGGCGAGCCGATCCCGCCGACATTGAGGGCGAAGCAGAGGGTGAACAGGAGGAACTTGGCCAGGGCGGGGTCATGCTCAATCCGGCCGGCAGGGCTGTTCGCCCGGACCGCCCCGAAATAAACGGCCGCCATAACCGGGGTCATGAAAGCACACATGGCGTGGGCTGAAATAAAGGAGCCGACCACCGACATGCTGAGGCAGAGGACGAAGATCGGCACGTAAAAGCCCCGGGTCCAGCCCAGCAGCCAGGCCGCCAGGCGCTTGTGAAGTCCCACGTCCACCACGGCCACGCCCATGGCGAGCACGCCGAGGAGGAACATGGGAGCGTCCCCGGCAAAGGTCTTCCCGACCATTTCCCGGGGGAGGAGATGTAAAAAGTAGGCCAGCACCGGCATTAGAATCCCGGTCAGGCCGATGGGGATGGCCTCGGTGGCGAAGAAGATCACCGCCATGGGGATAATCCCCAAAACGATCATCGTCTTTCGGGCCGCATCCTCGGGGGAATGGGCCACCTCCCATTCGATCATCTTGTCGGCAAAGCCGTAGGTTGCCACCGTGTTGACCACGCTGTCCGGAGTCGGCAGAATAAAGGCGATCAGGATGAAGATCCCGACCCCGATGCCGATCCACAGGTTCTTGTTCGCCAGGATACCGCCTCCGCCGGTGTCATGCTCAATTTCATGGCTCATCAATATACCTCCATTTGGGGGTTGAATACTAGGATTCGGGTGGTGCGGTAAGGATCGGCGCGCCGATCACAATTCACAGGCCTTGATGGCCTCACAGATCTTGGTGAACACGTCGGTGGTTCTGAGGATGCCGACGATGTCCCGCTTGTCGTTGACCACCAGCAACGATTGATGGTGACAGGTCACCTGCCGGTGGATCGCCTCGTCCAGGGTGGTGTCCTCCGTGAGGAACTCCCCTTCCTCGAGGGAGTGCATGATGTTTTCCACCCGGAGCCCGGCCGCCTTCCGGCAGATGTCCCTGAGCGGCTCGTCCCAGAGGGAATGCTGATCCTGCATGGCCTTGAGAAAAGCAGGGCTGAAACCGGCACGGGCGATCATTGTGTCGTTGCCGATCTCCCGATACCGGGGCTCGAGTCCGCGCATCAGGCCGAACATCGAGAGCTTCCCCACGATCTTCTCCGGCACGCCTTTCTTGTGGACCAGCACCGCCCGGTGGCGATACCGCTTGGGATCGAACTCCTCCTGCGCCTGTTCCAGCGCCACCACCGCCTCATAGAGCGTCGCGTCTTCAGACACGATGGCATACTCCGACAGCGGCACCATCAAATCCCTGACTTTGTAAAGCTTCACGTTGACCTCCTTACTGTGTCCTTCCTTCGTTATTCCATCGGGGGCTTCCCCCCTTGCCTCCGCCTGCCGGCGGTACCATGCTCCGATTCACCCAGTCCAGCATGAGTGAATAAACCATAAAAGGGGCATGTTTATTTTAAAACGGCTCAATGTGCAACCGTTTTTATTGCTTGCAACGGAAAAATATATCTTGCCAAAAGGCATGGTTTTTGAAAGATGGAGGGTTGAGGAACCGAATAGAGAGGGGTAATATGGGGTTTCACATGAGTCTTCGGCACCGGATCTATTCCCTTCTGACCGCGCTGGTGATCATCACCGCCGGCGGGGCGCTGGTGATGGTCTGGTACACCTACCGGATGGAGAGCCTGTTAACGGCCATCGTCCAGCGGGACATGGCCGCGCTCCAGACCGCCGAGGATCTGGAGATCGCTCTGGTCAACCAGAAGGGGTTCGTCTCCTACTACTTTCTCGACGGTGACCCGGAATGGCTCCGCCAGCTCGGGGAATACCGCCAGATCTTCCGGGAACGGCTCAACGAGGCGTTCCAGCGGGTGGAAAGACCGGCCCAGAAGTCGATCCTCGACCAGATCGACCGGAAATACGGGCTATACATAACCAAAAAAGACCAGGTTATCGACTTTTATAAGGAAGGAAAACGGACCGCCGGTGCCGATCTCCACCAGCAGGTCCGGGAGCATTTCTTCCAAATCCTCCACCTCTGCGAGGAATACAAGGCTTTATACGCCGACCGGGTCCGGGAGGCGCGGGAGAGAAGCCACAACCAGGCCGTCCGTCTTCGGATCGTCGCCGGCGCCGCCATGGTCCTGGAGCTGCTTCTGGCGATTTTGTTGGCCGCCTTGCTGGTCATCCATATTCTCGGACCGGTCCGACGGCTGACTCTCAAGGCCGACGGCGGCGCCCTGGATGAATCGAGCTTCGAAAACGAAATCAATGCCCTGAGCCGAAGCGTCCATGGACTTATCGAAGACGCCGGCCAGACTCAAATCGAGCTGGAGCGAAGCCGAGAGCACCTTCTCCAGTCCGAAAAGATGGCTCTGGTGGGCCGGCTCGCCGCCGGCACCGCCCATAGCATCCGCAACCCCCTCACATCGGTCAAGATGCGCCTGTTCTCCCTGAGCCGATCCCTCCACCTGACGCCGCCCCAGCAGGATGACTTCGACGTGATCGCCCAGGAGATCAAGCACATCGACACCATCGTCCAGAACTTCCTCGAGTTCGCCCGGCCCCCCAAGCTCCAGATCCAGCGGGTTAGCCCTTCGGGTGTGGTGGACATGACCCTCCAGCTTCTGGCCCACCGGCTCCACTCCTACGACGTGACGGTTCATCTCCGCCGAGACCGGCCGCTGCCCCCCATCGCGGCAGACCCGGAACAGCTTAAGGAGGTCCTCGTCAACCTGGTGATCAATGCCTGCGAGGCGATGAGTCGGGGCGGGGAGATCACCATCACCGAGTCGGAGACCCGGCATCCGGCCCGGAACGTGGTGATCCGGGTGACCGACAACGGCCCCGGCATGTCCGAGATGGTCCGGGACCAGATCTTCAATCCTTTTTACACCACCAAAGAGGAGGGGACCGGACTTGGCCTGAGCATCGTCCTCCGGATCATCGAGGAGCATGGCGGACGGATCGATGTCCAGTCCGAGGAGGGCGCCGGCGCGACCTTCACCATCACCCTTCCCCTGGCGGGAGGCACCCCATGAGCACCATTTTGATCATTGACGACGACGACCAGCTCCGGAAAAGCTTCCACAAGCTCCTCACCGAGGAGAGCTATCATGTTGTCAGCGCCGCCTCGGGGGAAGCCGGGCTGGCCATGGTCCGAAACCGCCTGCCCGATCTCGTCATCGTTGACGTGCGGCTGCCGGGCATGAACGGCCTGGAAACCTTCCGGGCCATTCACGAGATGGAGGCCAAGCTCCCGGTGGTGATCATGACCGCTTATGGGACCACTGAAACCGCCATCGAAGCCACCAAGCTCGGGGCCTACGACTACGTGCTCAAGCCCTTCGAGATCCCCGAGATGCTCTCCGTCATCGAAAAGGCTCTGGAGGCGGGCCGGTTCATGCGGTCCCCCGTGGACCTGAACGCCTCGCCGGGCCAGACCGACGGCGAGGGGATCATCGGCCGGAGCCCGCCCATGCAGGAGATTTACAAGGCCATCGGCCGGGTGGCCGTCACCGATGCCACCGTCCTCATCCGGGGCGAATCGGGCACCGGCAAGGAGCTCGTGGCCCGGGCCATCTACCAGCACAGCACCCGGGCGGACAAGCCGTTTCTGATCATCAACTGCGTGGCCATCCCCGAAAGCCTGCTGGAAAGCGAGCTCTTCGGTTATGAAAAGGGGGCCTTTACCGGCGCGGCCCACCGCCGAATGGGAAAAATCGAGCAGGCCCACACGGGAACCGTTTTTCTGGACGAGATCGGCGACATGCCCTTCAGCCTCCAGTCGAAAATGCTCCGGCTGCTCCAGGAAAAGAGCATCGAACGGCTTGGCGGGCGAGAGACGGTCCCGGTGGACGTCCGGATCATCGCCGCCACCAACCGGGACCTGGAAACGGCCATCGCCGACGGCCGGTTCCGGGAAGACCTCTACTACCGCCTGGAGGTGGTCACCATCCGCCTGCCGCCCCTGTCCCGACGGGAAGGCGACATCCCGCTCATGACCCAGCATTTTCTCCGGCGCTACGCCACCGACATGGGATGCGACAACCCCGGCATCACCGACGAGGCCATGGCCGTCTTAAACGCCCACCCCTGGCCGGGCAACGTCCGGGAGCTCAGCAACGTCATCCAGAAGGCCCTCATCTTCAACCGGGGGGCCCCGATGAGCCCCGACGAGGTCCGTCAGGCCATCACCGAAAAGACTCCGGTCACCCCCGCGGACCCGTCGGCAATGGACGCCGGCCTGACCCGGTGGGCCCGGGAACAGCTCAATCACCCCCGCGACCACCTCTTCGACGAGTGCATGGACCACGTCGCCCGGATTCTGGTCAGCGAAGCCCTCAACCAGGCCGGCGGGAACCGGTCCCAGGCCGCCCGGCTCCTGGGCATCTCCCGACCTACCCTCCACGCCAAAATCGAAAAGTACGGCCTGAAGCTGGAGACCTCCGTCAAGGACGATTAGCGCAGCAGCCGGCCCGGCATCCGAGAGAACCGGCCAATAGCCCCGAAAGACCGATATCCAAAGGCGGCAAGCTCTGGTATAATGAACCTTGGAACCGAACCCTTGGGAAAAGGAGGCCGCCCATGGAAAATCGCCCGACACTCGACGTGGATCACGGATTTTTCGCCACCCGACAGCTCGAATCGGTGGTCGAGTTTCGCTTCAAGGAAAACATCTTCCGGCACGCCACGAACCTGACCAACCGGGACCTGCTCCAAAGCTATTTCGACGGGCTGGCGAGCCGCAAGGAGATCAAGGTCATCCTGATCAACTCCGCCGAAGCCCACACCGGCTGCGATGAGTACGTCAACTTCTTCCGCCTGTTCCGGGACGGCTGGGACCGAAACGACATCCGGCGGCTCTGCAACGTGATCAACCAGATCATCCTGACCATCATGGAGCTCAACAAGCTGGTGATCCACGTCAACAGCGGCAAGGTGATCTCTTTGTTCATGAACATCGGCCTGGCCTGCGACTACCGGATCGTGGCCGATGACACCGTGTTTCAGAACCCCTACCTCGACCTGGGCCTCCTGTCCAAGGGCGGCGGCGCCTTTTTCCTGACCCGGCTGCTCGGCCCCAGCCGGGCCTACGAGGTCCTTCTCCTCAACCGGGAAATCCCCGCCGAAAAGGCCCTGTCCCTGGGAATCGTTGACCGGGTGGTCCCGGTTGCGGACCTGGAGGCCACCGCCCTGAAGCTGGCCCGACAGTTCGCCGACAACCCCGGCCGGTCCCTCTCCGGAATCAAGCGGCTGGTCCAGTATTCCATGCGGGACATCCGGGATTACCTCGACTACGAAAACCAGGAGATCTTCCGGATCGTCGATTCGCCCGACTTCGGAAGCCAGGTGGGGTGCGAGGGAGG
>CAYNGG010000141.1:0-9447 GCA_964396575.1 uncultured Desulfobacteraceae bacterium
CCCCGTGCTTGGCGTGAACAGTCCGTGATCATCAATCTAAAATCCAAAATCTAAAATCCAAAATCCCTTACCCTGTCCGGTCGAGTTATGTATCTTATGGGCTTTCCCGCCCGGTGTCAACCGTTTCCGTCGGATATCAGTCGGTTCGGGATTATCGGGCCGCCTTTGTCGGGCTATGCCCATTCATCATTCTGAAAGCCAAAATCGGAAGCTCTTGCGTAACGGGTGAATATGGGTTACATGATTTATTTCATTTGGCTCGATGGAACCGCGGGCCGAATGGAGACCATGGACGGAGATCGAGTACGGGCGAAAGGGGGATGATCAGGATGATTGCGACCAGCTACTGGGCGGATGACTATGTGGAGAAGCGGCGGAGCGCCGAGGCGGCGGTCCGGATGATCCGGCCTGGTCAGCGGATCTATATCGGATCGTCATGCGGCGAGCCTCAATGTCTGGTCCGGACCTTGTCGGAGACCTCACGGGCGTTCACCGACCTCGAGATCGTCCGGCTGCTGGCCCTGGAGAGCACCCCGCTGACCCTCATCGCCAACAAAACCCGGACCGACAGCCTCAACATCCGGTCCTTTTATATGGGCTCGGCCAAGACCCGGCGGCTGGCGGAAAACGCCCGGTTCATCACCCCCGTCAACCTGTCGGCGATTCCCCGGCTTTTCAAGACCCGGATGCTTCCCATCCACGTGGCCCTGATTCAGGTCTGCCCGCCGGACGACTTTGGCTGGATGAGCCTTGGGGTTTCCGTGGACATCACCCTGGCGGCGGCCCAGTCGGCGGACCTGGTCATCGCCCAGGTCAATTCCCGGATGCCCCGGGTCCTCGGCCAGAGCTTCATCCACGTCAACGACGTCGATGTCTTTGTGGAAAGCGATGAAGATATCCTGACGGTGGACAAGCTTCCCGACATGGAATCGGCCAACGCCATCGGCCGGCTCATCGCCCGGTTCATCGAGGACGGGTCCACCATTCAGATCAGTCAGGGGGTCACCTCCCACGCGACTTTGCTGGCCCTGTCGGACAAATCCGACCTGGGAGTCCACACCCAGTACCTCACCGATGACATCATGCACCTGGTCGCCCGGGGGGTGATCACCAACCGCAAAAAGGGGTTCAACGAGGGGAGGCTGGTGGCCAGCGGCGCCATGGGCTCCGAGGTCCTCTACGAGTTTCTCCACGACAATCCATCCATCGACTTCCGCCCGTCGGACTATGTCAATGATCCGGGGGTTATCTCCCGGCATAACCGGATGGTGGCCATGAACGTGGCCATGGCCATGGACCTGACCGGCCAGGTGGCCGCCGACGCCCTGCCCCAGAACCACTTCTCGGGGGTGACCGGGATGCTCGACTTCATGCGCGGGGCCGCGGCCGCTCCGGGGGGCAAGTCGATCATCATGCTCACCAGCACTCTGCACTCCGGCAGCCAGAGGCAGCCCCCACAAGGCAGCCAGAGCCGGATTGTCCCGTCTTTAGACGACACCGCGGTGGTGGTCCCGAGGGGTGATGTCCATTATGTGGTAACCGAGTACGGCGCGGTCAACCTCTTTGGCAAATCCCTCCAGGAGCGGGCCATGGCCATGATCAGTATCGCTCACCCGGACTTCCGGGACGAGCTCTTCGACAAGGCCAAGGAGATGGGGCTCCTGGGCGCCGAGCGGACCTTGTCGGACACCCTCCACGGGATTTACCCGGCCCGGTTGGAGGAAACCCGGAAAGTAGAAGGCGAGACCATTACCATCCGGCCCATCAAGCCGGTGGACGAGCGTCGTGTTCAGGAACATTTCTACAACCTGGACAAAGACGACGTGATTTCCCGGTTTTTCCGGGAAAAGACGAGCTTTCTCCGGAAAGACATCGACGAGATTCTCCGGATCGATTACGTCAAGGACCTCACCCTCGTGGCTCTGGTGGGCGAGTTTGGTTTCGGGAAGGTGGTGGCCGTGGGGGAGTACCTCCTTGACCCGGCCCGGAACATCGCCGAGGTGGCCTTTTCCGTGAGCCGGGCCTATCAGGGCAAGGGGCTGGGGAAGGTTATGATCACCAAGCTGGCTGGAGCGGCCCGGGAGAACGGCATCTCCGGGCTCGTCGCCTATACCGCCCCGGAAAACCGGGGGATGGTCCAGCTTTTCATGAGCCTGCCGTTTGTTGTGAAATCGGCCATCGAGGAAGATATGGTTGTGCTGAGCTGTTCATTTAACGAGCCGAATCGGTAGGGGCGGCCGGCCGGTCGCCCCTGCACGCGAAAGCGGGGTTTGTCATGGATCATTCGCGGATCATGATTGCTCTCGAAAGCAGCGAGTTTTTCAAGGGTCTGGATACCGAGGAGATGGGCCGGGTGGCCGGCCTCTGTAAGCCGGTCGCTTACGAGGCCGGGGAATTCGTTTTTCAACAGGGGGATTTCGGGGAGCATCTCTACGTCGTAGTGGAAGGCCAGGTTTTCCTCGAGCGAAGCATGGATTTGGGCCACCGCCAGGGTAACGTGATCATCGCCGCTCTGGGCCGGGGCCGGATCCTCGGGTGCTGGTCCACTCTCCTGGGCGAGCCCCATATCCTCATGTCCTCGGCCGTCTGCCAGAAGCCGACCCGCTTGCTGGCCATGCGGGGGGGCGACCTCCGGGAGATGATGCTCGGCAACACCGCCCTGGGGTTCAAGGTTATGGAAAAGTTCTGTTTTCTCCTGAGAGACCGGATTCAGGCCGCCTACGGCGCCCTGGAAAAGCTATAGGGGCGGCCCTTGCGCCCTCGAAAAATAGAGACCTCCGAGGTTTCCAGAAAAAACTGGAAACCTCGGAGGTCTGAACTGTAGGGGCGGCCGGCTCTTGGATTTTAGATTTTAGATTATGGATATGGACATGGACACCGAAAACGCGGCGATCCTGGCCGACATCGAGGCCCGGTTGAAGGACTTTGACGGGGGCCGGAAACAGTTGATTCCCATGCTCCAGACGGTGCAGGAAGCCCATCAGTATCTGCCGCCGGAGTCAATCCGGATGGTGGCCCGGCACCTCGGCATGACCACCAGCGAAGTTTACGGCGTGGCCACCTTTTATAACCAGTTCCGATTCCATCCCCCGGGTCGCCACCCCATCAGGGTCTGCATGGGGACGGCCTGCCACGTCCGGGCCGGGGACGTCATCCTCGAGAACTTCGAACGGAAGCTCGGGATTGCCGAAGGCGAGACCACCGAGGACCGCGAGTTTTCCGTCGAGCGGGTGGCCTGCGTGGGCTGCTGTGCTCTGGCCCCGGTGGCCGTGGTGGGCGAGACCGTCCACGGCCACATGGCTCCGAGCAAAGTCGAGGGCCTGATCATGCGGATCGGGATCGAAAAGGAAAGAGCGGAAAGGGAGCGTGTCAAACATGAGTCCGGCGAATAAAGACGGCCCCCGGGCGGCCTATGACGCCCTGCTTGCGGAGGCCCGGTCCCGAGGCGAAGCAACGCCGCCCGGCCCCCGGATTCACATCGGGATGGCCACCTGCGGGATTGCCTCCGGGGCCCTGGAGACGAAGGCCGCCTTCGAAGCGGCCCTTGTCGAGCGCGGGATCGAGGCGAGTATTCACACCGTCGGCTGCATCGGCCACTGTTACGCCGAGCCGTGGGTGATCATCGAGCATCCCGAGTCGGGCTTTCCGCCCATCTTCTACCACGAGGTCACCCCCGGAAAGGCTAAAATGCTCACCCGGCTCTACCTCGAAGAAGGCGATCCCCGGTTCGAGCACGTTTACGGGGCCACCGAGGAAAACGAGATGATCCCCTCGGTGATGGAGTTCCCCCGGTTCAACGGGGAAACCCGGGTGGTGACGGCCAGATGTGGCCGGATCGACCCCGAGGAGATCGACGAATACATCGCCGACGGCGGCTACGCGGCCCTGGCCGAGGCTCTCGAAGGGGACCCCGAGGCGATCATCGGGACCATAACGGACTCGGGACTCCGGGGCCGGGGCGGGGCCGGCTTTCCCACCGGCAGGAAATGGTCCCTCTGCCGGGATGCCGACGGAGAGCAAAAGGCCGTCATCTGCAACGCCGACGAAGGGGACCCCGGCGCCTACATGGACCGGACCCTTTTGGAAAGCAACCCCCATCAGGTGATCGAGGGGATGATCCTCTGCGCCCTCGCCGTGGGAGCAAATCACGCGGTGGTCTATGTCCGGGCGGAATATCCCCTGGCCGTCCGGCTGGTCCGGCGGGCCATCGACCAGGCCCGGGACCGGGGGCTGTTGGGGCCATCCATTCTTGGAACCCACTTCGGCCTCGAAATCTCGGTCTTCCAGGGCTCCGGGGCCTTTGTCTGCGGCGAGGAGACGGCGTTGATCCGGTCGATGGAGGGCCGCCGGGGCACCCCCCGGTTTCGTCCGCCCTATCCGGTCCAATCAGGGCTCGAAGGCCAACCCACCGTCATCAACAACGTCAAGACCCTGGCCGCCGTTCCGCTGATCGTGGAGCGCGGGGCCGACTGGTTTCGGGGGATCGGCACTGACAAGAGTCCGGGCACGGCGATTTTCTCGGTGGTGGGATCGGTGGTCCATCCCGGCCTGGTGGAAATCCCCATGGGGGCCACCCTCCGGACCCTCATTTTCGACATCTGCGGCGGGATCTCCCACAAAAAGGCTTTTAAGGCCGTCCAGATCGGGGGGCCATCCGGAGGCTGCCTTCCGGCCGAGCTCCTCGACACCCCGGTGGACTTCGACTCGTTGACCGAGGCGGGGGCCATGATGGGCTCCGGCGGCATGGTGGTGATGGACGAGGATTCCTGCGTGGTGGACGTCTCCCGATACTTCCTCGACTTCACCCAGAAGGAGTCCTGCGGCAAGTGTACCTTCTGCCGGATCGGCACCTACCAACTGCTCCGGATTCTCCACCGGATCACGGTGGGTGAAGGGCAACCCGAGGACCTCGACCGGCTGGCTCAACTGAGCGAGGACGTCCGGGCCGGGTCCCTCTGCGGGCTGGGCAAGACCGCCCCTAACCCGGTGCTCACCTCCCTCCGCTATTTCCGGGAGGACTATGAGGCCCACGTCAACGAAAAACGGTGTCCGGGGATGATGTGTCGCACCCTGACGGCCTTTTACATTGATCTGGAAAAATGCGCCCGGGGCTGTGATGCCTGCGTGGGCTGCTGTCCGGTGGATGCGGTCTTCACCACCCGGACCCGGAAAAAGGGGATCGATCAGTCCCTGTGTGTGAAGTGCGGCGAGTGCATGGTGGCCTGTCCGCCGGAATACGACGCGGTGCGCAAGGTCTCGCCGCCCCATCTGGCACCGGTCATCGAGCGGCCGCCGGAGACGCCCCCCAGGGGGAAGCCGCCGGCCGAAGGAGAATCGAACCCATGACCCAGACCGCCGACGAAACCATTCGACTGACGGTGGACGACCGGGAGATCGAGGCGCCGGCCGGCCAAACCCTGCTCCAGGCCTGCCTCGACAACGGGATCTACATCCCGAACCTCTGTTATTTAAAGGGGATGACCGAGCCCCAGGCCTCCTGCCGGCTCTGCCTCGTGGAAGTAGAAGGCCGGCCCGAACCCTCGACGTCCTGCACCCTGCCGGCCGAAGCGGGCATGGTCGTCCGGACCGACACCGACCGGGTCCGCCGGCTCCAGCGCATGGCCCTCCGGCTGCTCCTGTCCACCCACCGGGTTGAATGCAAAACCTGCCCGGCCAACCGGCAATGCGAGCTTCAAAAGATCGCCAGGCTCCTGAAGGTCGGCCTCAAACCCAAGGGGCTCGAACCCCGGCTCAAGGAGACCGAGGTGGTCGATAGCCACCCGGTGCTCCGGTACTATCCCAACCGATGCGTCCTCTGCGGGCGATGCGTACAGGTCTGCCGGGACCGCCATGGCCGGTCATACCTGACTTTTGCCCGCCGGGGCATCGACACCGAGATCAGCTTTTTCGGGGCCGACGAGGACATTGACCTGCCGGCAACGGATTGTCTGGCCTGCGTGTCGGTCTGCCCGGTGAGCGCCATTGTGGTCAAAACGGTATAGATGATGGGTTATGGGCGATAGGCTATAGGTAATGGGTAAATCAGGTTATGGGTGAGCACGGGTAAAAATCTAAAATCATAAATCTAAAATCATAAATTGCCTGCAACCGAAAGGAGAGATCATGACCACCCATACCGTTCAATTTCAGCCTCACAACCGGGAGATCACCGTCGAAGACGGGGAGATTCTGCTCCGGGCGGCACTCGAGGCCAAGGTCCATATCAACGCATCCTGCGGGGGTGAGGGGGTCTGCGGCAAGTGCCGGGTGATCATCGAGTCCGGCGAGGTGGAGGGCGGCACCAGCGAGAAGCTGAAACCGTCGGACATTGAAAAGGGCTACCGGCTGGCCTGCCGGTCGAAGGTCAAAGGCGACCTTACCGTCCGGGTTCCGGTGGAATCGGACGTTGACATCAGCGCGCTTTCGACTCAGGTGCCGCCGCGTCAGACCGCCCGGATTCAGCAGATTGATTTCCAGCAGCTCAAGGAGCGGGGGCTGTTTATCCCGCCGGTGGAAAAGAAGTTTCTGGATCTCCCGGAGCCGACGGCTGAGGACAACCTGGCCGACGCCACCCGGCTGGTGAGCTTTTTAAAGGCCAAGCACGACGAGCATCGCCTCGTGGTCCGGCTGCCGGTCATCCGGAAGCTGCCCGACGTCCTCCGGGACGGCGGCTTCGAGATCACCGCCACCATGGCCCGGCCGGTTCAGGAAGGCCGGAAGTCCCACATCATCAACGTGGAGCCGGGGGATACCACGGATAAGAACTACGCGGTGGCCATCGACATCGGGACCACCACCATTTACGGCCAGCTCCTCGATCTGGTCAGCGGCGAGGTCCTCGCCGAGCACGGGGAGTTTAACGGGCAGATCTCCTACGGCGAGGACGTCATCACCCGGATCGTCCACGCTGAAAAGCCGGGCGGGCTGGAGACGCTCCACCGGGTGGTGGTGGACACCATCAACAAGGTCATCAATAAGATTGTCAAGCGGGCGTCGGTTGATTGCGGCGAGATCTCCACGTTGACCCTGGCCGGCAATACCACCATGACCCAGCTCTTTTTGAAGATCAATCCCCGCTACATCCGCCGGTCGCCCTACGTGCCGGCGTCCACCATCTACCCGCCCATCACCGCGTCCCAGCTCGGCATCGAGCTCGAAGACCACGTCACCGCCCTCGTTTACCCATCCATCTCATCCTATGTGGGCGGGGACATCGTGGCCGGGGTTATGGGGTCGGGGATGTACCAGACCGACGAGCTGACCCTCTATCTCGATATCGGGACCAACGCCGAGGTCGTGATCGGGAACCGGGAGTGGCTGGCCTGCGCGGCCTGCTCCGCCGGGCCGGCCTTCGAAGGCGGCGGGATTCAGTTCGGGATGCGGGCCGCCAAGGGGGCCATCGAGGACTTCCTGGTGGATCCGGTGACCCTGGAGCCCATGAACCTCACCATCGGCAACGTCCGGCCCCGGGGGATCTGTGGATCGGGGCTGATCACCATTGTGGCGACCTTCTTCGAGATGGGGATCATCGACAACGGCGGCCATTTCAACCGGGATCTCGATACCCCGCGGATTCGGGAAGTCGAGGGGATCTGGGAATATGTCCTGGCCTGGGAGGCGGAGACCCAGATCGACCGGGACGTGGTGATCACCGAGGTGGACATCGACAACCTGATCCGGGCCAAAGGGGCCATCTACAGCGGCTGTCAGACCCTATTGGACGAGGTGGGCCTGTCCATCGGCGACGCGGAACGGGTCATCCTGGCCGGCGGCTTCGGTTCGTACATTGACCTGGAGAAGGCCATGACCATCGGGCTCCTGCCTGAAATGGACCCGGACAAGGTGACCTTCGTGGGCAACGGGTCGCTCATGGGCGCCAAAATGAGCACCCTGACCAACCGGATTCGGCGGGATGTGATTGAGGTAACCCGGAAGATGACCAACTTCGAGCTCTCCGAGACCAACTCCTACATGGACCACTATGTGGCTGCTCTTTTTCTGCCTCATACCGAGATGGAGCTCTTTCCGAGGCTCAAGGCCCGTCTGGAGTCTAAAAAGGAGATCAAAAAATGAACATGATTTACAAAGTTTCTTCTATTCATCTATTGACAAACACCGATTTGTCAAGGTATTGAGAATCCTTTGGAAAACTGGAGGCAGCCGGAATTTATCCGGTGGTCGAGGACCGATCGCCGATGCAAGATATGAATATAAGCTCGAAAAAGGAAAGGAGGGATGTTCCACACAAATTAGGTGGTGCGTTTGGTCACCCGCGGTTAGGCGGTCTGAAGACACGTTTTTCCCGGACTGACCTGAAAGCTAACATTACTTATTGGAAGGAGGACGGAAATTGGGCTTAGACATCCATAAGGAATCTTATGCCGGTAGTATCAAGGAAATCACCCTCGGCCAGGGCGACAAGGCGGTCAAGGTCGGTGGTGAGACCTGCTACCCGTTTTATCAGTTCGAAGGCGACATGCCCAATAAGCCCCGGATCGCCATGGAGATCTGGGACATGAAGCCGGATGACTGGCCGGAGGCGGCCGTTGCCCCGTTCAAGGACGTCATTGACGATCCCGCTACCTGGGCCAAGAAGTGCGTGGAGGACTACGGGGCCGACCTGATCGTGCTCCAGCTCAAGAGCACCGATCCCAACTCCCAGGACACTTCTCCGGCTGATGCGTCGGCTATCGTGGGCAAGGTGCTTGGCGCCATTGACGTTCCCCTGGTGATCTGGGGGACCGCCAATGTTCAGAAAGACGAGGAAGTCCTCAAGAAGATCGCCGAGGATTTCCAGGGCAAGAACCTGGTCATGGGTCCCGTCGAGGACAAGAACCACAAGGGAATCGGCGCGGCGGCCATGGGGTATGGTCACACCATCATCTCCTCGTCCCCCATCGACGTCAACCTGGCCAAGCAGGTTAACATTCTTCTGGAGAACCTGGGTATGCCCACCGACCGGATCGTCATCGATCCGACCACCGGCGGGCTGGGCTACGGGATGGAGTATTCCTACTCCGTCATGGAGCGGCTTCGGATGGCGGCCATGGCCCAGGGCGATGACAAGCTCCAGCTCCCCCTCATCAACAACCTCGGCAACGAGGTCTGGAAGTGCAAAGAGGCCAAGCAGCCGTTGGACGAGGACCCGCTCCTCGGCGACCCGGAACGCCGGGCCATCATGATGGAAGCCGTCGGGGCCGTCAGCTACCTGATGGCCGGGTCCGATATTCTGATCATGCGGCATCCCGAGAGCATCCGGATGGTCAAGGCCTTTATCGAGCTGCTCATGGACGGCGGATCGGCGAAGGACATTGCCGGGGTCAACAAGCTGATGTCGGATGTGGACGTTGACCTGGCGGGTCTTGCTCCCGAGCCCGATCTGAGCATCGAAGAGGAGAAGGGAGCAAAGGCACCGGCGGCCAAGAAGGCCGAAGCGCCCGAGGCCGA
>CAYNGG010000142.1:0-9403 GCA_964396575.1 uncultured Desulfobacteraceae bacterium
ATCCATTGCCTGATCTGTTTGAAATTAGGGATCCCCCTTTTTTTTCCCCCTGACTTGCCCAACAAGTCAATATCTGATAAACCACGTTATAGAAAACGACTGACTCAAGCGGCGCCGCGATGCCCCGATGTCCGGGCCGCCGCGGCGGCCCGGTTTTAGATAAGAATGAAACAATCAAGACAAACTCCCAGAGCGAACCGGAAGACTGCCCCCTCCGACAACGGGCAAGCGCCCCGACACCGGCTTGGCGCCCGCCTGCTGAAGGGCTTTTTGTGGCTGTGCCTGATCCTGGCCCTCATCGCCGGGCTCAGCGCCTACGGGGCCTATATGGCCTACCGCCATTTCAGCGTGGACCTGCCTTCCATCGCCACCCTCCGGGAATATCGTCCCCCGACGGTGACCACCGTTTATTCGGATGACGGCCGGAAGATCGCCGAATTTTTCCGGCAGCGCCGGATCGTGATCCCGCTGGAGGAGGTGCCCGAGACCCTCATTCAGGCATTTATCGCGGCCGAGGATTCCCGGTTCTACGAGCACCCCGGCATCGACCTTAAAAGCATTGTCCGGGCCTTTTTAAAGAATCTCGAGGCCGGGACGGTGGTCCAGGGCGGGAGCACGATCACCCAGCAGGTGACCAAATCCTTTCTCCTGACCCCCGAGCGGCACTACCGGCGGAAGGCGAGGGAAGCCATCCTGGCCTACCGGATCGACCAGGCCTTTTCCAAGGACCGGATCCTCTATCTCTACCTCAACCAGATCTACCTGGGCCACGGGGCTTATGGAGTCCAGGCGGCCGCCGGGAACTACTTCGGCAAGTCGGCCAAGGACCTGACTCTGGCCGAGTCCGCCCTGCTGGCGGGGCTGCCCCAGGCACCCTCCTGGTATTCGCCCTTCCGCCATCCGGAGCGGGCCCGGGAACGGCAGGAATACGTCCTCAACCGGATGGTCAAAGAGGAGATGATCACTCCGGCCGAGGCGAAGCGGGCCTTGAAGGAAAAGATCGACATTCAACCCCGCCGGAACCTTTATCTCGAGCAGGTCCCTTTTTACACTGAGCACATCCGGCGCTACGTGGCCGAGAAATACGGCGAGGACCTCCTGTACGAAGGCGGATTGGAGATCCACACGGCGGTCAACGTGGAGATGCAGGCGACCGCCCGACGGGCGATCGACCGGGGACTTCGGGACCATGACAAACGCCACAATCGTTACCGGGGGCCCGAGGACCACTTCGAGGGGGAGGCCGCTGACGCCTTTCTGGAAAAGGAGCGGGAGCGCTGGGAAAGCGATCCGCCCGAGGCGGGCGCCGTGGTCCGGGGGATCGTCACCGCCGTGGAAGGCGGCGCGGGGGCGACCGTCCGGATGGGGGATGCGGTCGGGACCCTGGACTATGGCGCCGAGCGATGGGCCGGCCGGAAGGAGCTTTCGGCCATTAAAGTGGGCGATGTCCTGTCCGTCCGGCTGAAATCGGCCCCCGAGGCGGACGGGGGGGATTGGACCCTCTCCCTGGAGCAGACTCCCGAGGCGGAGGGGGCGCTTCTCTGCGTGGAGACCGGCACCGGCCAGGTCAAGGCGATGATCGGCGGCCGGGATTTTCGGGAGAGCCAGTTCAACCGGGCCATCCAGGCGGTCCGCCAGCCCGGATCGGCATTCAAGCCGATCATTTACGCCGCCGCGCTCGACAAGGGATTCACCCCCGCCACCGAGATCATTGACAACGCGGTGGTTTACAAAGGGGGCGGCAGGGGCGGCAGGGCCTGGAAGCCCAAGAACTACGACCGGAAGTTCTACGGGCCGACCCTTTTGCGAAAGGCCCTGGCCAATTCCCGGAACCTATCGACCATCAAGGTCCTAAGCGACATCGGGGTTCCTTATGCCGTGGATTATGCCCGGAAGCTCGGGATCAGATCAGACCTTCACCCCGAGCTTTCCCTGGCCTTAGGGGCTTCGGGGGTGACCCTGCTGGAGATGGTCCGGGCCTATTCAGTCTTCGCCAACCTCGGGGACATGGTCGAGCCGGTCTTTGTCACCCGGATTGTTGACCGGGATGGAAACGTCCTGGAAACGGCTGAAGCGGCCCCCCGGCGGGTGATCGAAAAGAGCACCGCATATCTGGTGACCAGCCTCCTGACCAGCGTGGTTCAGGAAGGCACCGGCCGCCGGGTCCGGGCACTGGGCCGGCCGACCGCCGGAAAGACCGGCACCACCAACGATCTTCATGACGCCTGGTTCATGGGATATACGCCGGACCTCGTTACCGGGGTCTGGGTGGGCTACGACCAGGAGCGGTCCCTGGGACGACGGGAGACCGGCGGCCGTGCCGCCAGCCCCTTATGGCTCGATTTCATGAAGGAGGTCCTCGAGGGCCGGCCTGAGCGGGTCTTCCAGGTCCCCGACGGCGTGGTCTTCGCCCGGATCGACGCCAAAACCGGGCTGCTGCCCGTCCCCGAGACCGAGCGGACTATCTTCGAGTGCTTCAAGGAAGGAACCGTACCCACGAAACACTCGGATCGCTCCGATGCGGTCACCACAGCGGATCGGTTTTTTAAGTCGGATATCTGACCCGGACAACACCGTCACCGGTTTACGTTGCCGGCGGCGGGATGAAAGGAGGTGAGGCGACCGAGCTGACCGGAAAGAGACCTGTCAGGGACCTATCACCATCAACCCAACTCACTAATGATTCAAGGAGGAGTATTATGAAAAAACGCCATGTTGTCTTGATGACCGCTATCTGTCTGTGCCTGAGCCTGTCTCTCGCCTTTTCGGGGGATGCCTTTGCCCGCCGGGAGCTTTTGGTCTTCGGGGGCGGCCCGGCCGGGGGCACCTTCCAGGTGGTGGCCAACGCCATCCAGACCTACAAGCCGGTCAAAGCCATCGAGGATTACAACATCAAGGCCCAGTCCTCCGGCGGGTCGGTGGAGAACCTCAGAAAGGTCAACAGCGGCCGGTCCCATTTCGGCGTGGTCTATTCCGGACACGTTTACCTCGGCCGGAACGGCCGGATGAAGAACGACACCGCCAAGTACGAGGACGTCCTCGCGGTGGCCTACCTCTACGGGGCTCCGGCTCAGCTCGTGGTCCGGGCCGATTCCGGAATTAAGAGCACGTTGGACCTTGAGGGCAAGAAGGTCGGCGTGGGTAACGCCGGATCGGGTGCATTCGCCAACTGCGAGATGTTTTTCACTCACCTGGGGATCTGGGACAAGATCGAGCGGAACGCCATGGGGTATAACGACGCGGCGGCCGCCTTCGGCAACAACCAGCTCGACGCCTTCTGGCTCTTCACCGCCTTTCCCAGCGGCGCCGTGATCATGGCCGCCCAGACCAATGACATCGCCATGGTCAACCTGGAAGCCGACGCCGAAAAGAGCGGGTTTTTCAAGGAATACCCCTATTTTTCCCGCCTCAAGATTCCGGCCGGCACCTATAAGGGCGTTGATAAAGACGTCCCCTCGTTTCAGGACGCAACCCTCTGGGTGGCCCACACCGACACCCCCGACGATGCGGTCTATCAGCTCCTGTCCGTCATCTATACCGATGAGGGGCTCAAGCACATGGTGGGCCAGAAAAAGACCTTCAAGGAGATGAGCATCGAAAACGGCCCCAAGGGCATCGTCACCCCCTTCCATCCCGCCGCGGAGAAGTTCTGGAAGGAAAAAGGCGTACTGAAGTAGATCGGCCAACGTAACCGTAAGCCTTCCGGGGCGGCGTCGGCCGGCGCCGCCCCCTCCCCATCCACCCCTCACCGTCCAGGCAGGTAAGCAAAGTGCATGATAAATTAAAGCGATACGAACAGATCATTTTCGACGTATGTTCGGTCTTCCTGGTGCTCTTCTACTCCTATTCGGCGGTCATCGCGCCGGCGTCCACTCAGTATCACCGGGGTATTTACGTCATCATCACATACATCCTGATCTTTCTGCTGTACCAGTGTAAAAGCCGGATCGGCCGGGTGTTCGATTACATCTTGATCATCCTGTCGCTGGTGACGGTCGGCTATTGGATCTTCAACTTCGAGGCCATCAATTACCGGACCGGGGCCGAGACCCCCACCGACATGGCCATCGCCATCGTCGGGGTCCTCATCGGCGTGGAGCTGGCCCGGCGGGTCGTGGGGAGCGTCTTTGTGATCATCGGGGTTATCATGCTCCTCTACGGAGTTTACGGGCCCTATGCCCCTGAGCTCTTCGCTCATGCGGGGGCATCCTTTTCGGGGCTCTGCACCAGTATTTTCTACCGAAGCGACGGCGTTTTCGGGATCATGGCCAATGTTCTGGCCACTTACGTGGTCCTCTTCGTCCTTTTCGGGGCCTTTCTGGAGAAGTGCGGGGCTCAGAAGTTCTTCATCGATTTTCCCCTGGCCGCCGTGGGTCACAAGATCGGCGGGCCGGCCAAGGTCTCGGTGATTGCCTCCGGACTGTTCGGCTCGATCTCCGGCAGTGCCATCGCCAACACGGTCTCCACCGGCGCCTTCACCATCCCCATGATGAAGCGGGCCGGGTTCAAGCCGCACATCGCCGGGGGCATCGAGCCGGCCGCATCCATCGGCGGGATGTTCATGCCGCCGATCATGGGGGCCGGCGGGTTCATCATGGCCGAGCTCACCGGCGAGCCCTACGCCCGGATCATGCTGGTGGCCCTCTTTCCGGCCATGATGTATTTTTTCAGCGTCTTTGTGATGGTCCACTATGAGGCCAAAAAGGACAACGTGGTGGGCGAGCGGCATGAGCGGGGCGCCATGGAGATCCTCAAGGCGGAGTGGGTTTACACCCTGCCCCTGGTCATCATCACGGCCTTCATGCTCACCGGGTTTTCCCCGGGCTACTCGGCGATCCTGGGGCTGGCCACCTGCGTGGCCATATCCTTTAAAGAAAAGGAGGACCGGATTGATCCGACCCTGGCCGTGATCATGGGCTTTTTCCTGATCCGGGCGGTCTTTATCCCGATGCTCAACAAGTGGGTGAGCGTGGGAATCGTCTCCCCGGACATCTTAGCGGAGGCGCGCCAGATCCTGTCCAACTCCAACCTCCTGATCTATTCCCTCTTGGCAGCCCTCGCCGTCAACTGGTTCCGCCGGGATGATCGAAAGAACAGCCGGATCGAGCTCAAACGCTTTGTGGAGGCATGCCGGCAGGGCACGGAGAACAGCCTTAAGATCGGGGCCACGGTGGGGGTTATCGGGATCATCATCGGAGTCCTCACCTTCAGCGGCCTGGTGCTCACCTTTGCCGATATCGTCATCGAGCTGGCCGGCGGATCTCTTCTTTTGACGATTCTGCTGATCGCCCTGGCCTCGCTGGTTCTCGGCATGGGAGTCCCCGTGACGGCGGCCTATCTGGTCACCGCGGTGGTGGCCGTGCCGGCCCTGATCCACCTCGGGGTCAACGAGCTCGCCGCTCACATGATCGTTTACTGGCTCTCCCAGGATTCGAACATCACCCCGCCGGTCTGCATCGCGGCCTTTGCCGGAGCGACCATTGCCGGGGCCAACATGTGGAAGACGGCCTTTTCGGCGTTCAAATTCGCCAAGTTCCTCTACCTTGGGCCGCTTCTGTTCGGATACGTGCCGGGATTCAGCCTGAACGGCAGCACTTGGGATATCGTCCAGGCGTTCATCTACATCATCATCGGCACGTATATTTATGGCTGGTTTATGAGCGGGATCTGGATTCGGAGTCTTCGGAACCTTTTCAGCCGGTCAGCGGCCTGATGCCCTGATTGGCGAGCATCCAAGGAGATACCATGGACCTTCCCCAGGTTAATATTCGGAAAATCCTCTATACCACCGATCTCTCGGAGAGCGCCCGGCAGGCTTTTGCCTACGCGGTGAGCCTGGCCGACGCTTACGGGGCGTCGCTGTCGATCCTCCATGTCATGGCGGAGGACCCGACCCTGGAAACGGGGATCATCGGCTACATCGGCGAGGAGCGGTGGCAGGCCATCAAGCAGCAAAACCGCCGGGAGGCCCAGGAAGCCCTCATTGGAAAACGGCGGACTCACATGGCGCTCCGTGATGGGCTGACTCAGTTTGCCGCGGACAACACCTCAGCCATGGCGGCAAAACCGGTGACCACCGACGAGGTTTTCGTCCTCCGGGGCAATCCCGTGGAGCAGATTGTCAAGACGGCCGAGTCGGAGGGCTGTGACCTCATCGTCATGGGCACCCATGGCCTCGGTGCCATCGCCGACGCGGTGATGGGGAGCACGGCCCGCCGGGTTATCCGCCGCTGCCAGATTCCGGTGCTGGTGGTCAGGCTCCCCGACGAGGAATAACCCCGCCGGAAGGGGACTCTCCCAGGGCGACCCGACCCGGCGGCACCGTCGGGTCGGGAAGCACCCGGAGATCGGTCAGGTCGAACCGATCCCGGAGCCGCCGCGAGGTCTCGTTCCGGTCCCCCCGCATCCGGGCGACGCTCCGGGGATGAACCCGGAGCGTCGCCACCCCGCCCCGAATCCCGGCCGCCTCCAGAACGGCAGCGGCCCGGTCTTCCTGGACGGCGGACAGGACGAGATGGCCGAAGGCCGGGTGAAACGGCCCGGCCACCACCGCCGCTTCGAGCGTCTCGGAGGGCTGAAGCCCCATCCGGATCACCGGAATTCCGGCTTCCGAGAAAACCTGATAGGCCGCCTGGGTCCGAACCACCGCTTCAGCAAGGCTCAGGGGGCGGTATCGACCCGCCTCGACCCACCGGGCCAGGGGGCTGCCCGCCAGGACCAGCGTGGGGTAAATCCGAACAAAATCGGGTTCCAGCGAAGCAATCCGTTCGGCGTTCCATTTGGACCCTGACGCTTCCTCCCCGGGCAGCCCCACCATCATCTGGAGACCGACCCGGTAGCCATCAGTCCGAAGCATCCCGACGGCCCGGACCGTGTCCTCAGCCCTGTGCCCCCGCCGGACGGCGGACAACACCCGGTCGTCCATGGACTGAGCCCCCAGCTCCACCGTTCCCACCGGCGCCGCCGACAGACGCCGCCGTCCGGCATCATCCACCGAGTCCGGCCGGGTTGACAGCCGGATGGACCGGGCGACGCCCCGCCGGACGTAGTCCCCGGCTAGAGCTAGCAGGCGATCAATTTCCGCTGGCGGCTGGCCGAGAAAGGTCCCCCCGAAAAAAGCGATCTCAACGGGTCGGGCCGAATCCCTTCGGTAAGATAAAAAGGTTTCGATGTGAGCCCGAAGCTCGGCATCGGACGGCGGTGTGCGGGACTGGCCGGTAATGGCCGGCTGATCACAGAAGGCGCATCGGTGAGGGCAGCCGGCCTGGGGGAGAAAAACGGGGAGGATAAAGGGGCGGCCGGGCGAGCCGGAATCAGGCATCGCCGGCCAGGTGGGAAAGGGCCTTGTGAGCCGCGTTCTGTTCGGCCATCTTTTTGTTCTTGCCCTTGGCGTGGAGGGTGAGGCCGCAGACCTCGATCCGGACCTGGAAGGTCTTGTCGTGGTCCGGCCCGGTTTCGTCCACCACGGCGTAAACGGGCATCTGGTGATGCCGGTTCTGAACCAGCTCCTGAAGACGGCTTTTATAGTCCCGGTTGGCGGCCGGGGTCAGGACCGTCCCCAGAAGGTGCTTGAAGTGGCGGCGGATGAGCTTGAAGGTTTCCTCGAACCCGCCGTCCAGGTAAACCGCCGCGATCACGGCCTCGAAGGCGTCGGCCAGGATGGATGCCTTGCCCCGGCCGTTGTTCTGGCATTCCCCCCGGCCGAGCTGAAGATACCGGCCCAAAGCGATCCGTTCGGCCAGCGCGGCGAGCTGGGCCTCGCAGACGAGGGTCGCCCGCATCCGGGAGAGGTCCCCTTCGGGCAAATCAGGGTATCGCTGCATGAGCATATCCCCCACCGCCAGGCTCAGCACGGCATCGCCCAGAAACTCGAGCCGCTCGTTGTCCCGGAGCCCCGGGCGGGGGTTCTCGTTGACATAGGAGCTGTGCCGGCAGGCCTCCTTCAGGATGGCCCGGTTCCGGAAGGGGTAGCCCAGTTTCCGTTCCAGGGGTGAAAGGTCCATTTTTCGGGGTCCGTGCGGGTGACGGCCACGCCATGACGCAGGGGCGGACGGCGGCCGTTCAGGCGGCTTGGAGCAGATTGTCGTAAAGTCGATAGGGAACGTGGAAGTCCCCCCGGCCCCATCCCATCTGAATGTCGGGGGTAACGGCGCCATGAAAGTCGGTCCCTCCGGTGATCCGAAGGTCGTATCGGTCGGCCAGGGCCGTGTAGGCCGCGATCTGGTCGGGCCGGTGGGCCGGGTAATGGGCCTCGATGCCGCCCAGGCCCATCTCCACCAGTCGAGCCACGAGATCGGCCATCGATCGGTCCGGCGGAAGACTCACCACCCCCGGATGGGCCAGCACCGCGACCCCGCCCGCCCCCCGGATGACCCGGATGGCCTCGGCGGCGGGAATCCGGTATTTTTCGACATAGGCCGGGCCGCCCCGACCCAGGTATTGGTTGAACGCCTCATCCACCGACTTGACGATCCCCTGGTCAATCAGCAGGCGGGCGACGTGGGGCCGGCCTAACGGGCCGTTTCCAAACCTGGCGGCCATCCGGTCTGCCGTCAGGTCGATTCCGAGAGCCTGGAGCCGCTCGATAATCCGGGGAGTCCGGCGCTTCCGGGCCTCCTGGAGCCGCCCCAGAGCCTCACCCAGGGCCGGGTCGTCAACGTCGAAACGGTAGCCGAGGATATGGAGGCTTCCGGCCACCGGGATTTCCGGCGGCGCGGCGGAGCTGATCTCGACCCCGGTGATAAACCCCAACGACGGCGGAATCCCCTGCTTCAGGGCTTGTCGGACCCCGTCCACCGTGTCATGATCGGTGATGGCAATGGCCCCAAGCGCGCGGGCTTGAGCCGCCCGGAGAATCTCCGCCGGAGACAGGGTGCCGTCGGAAGCGGTGGAATGGATATGGAGGTCGATATCCACGGGCCGCTCAGAGGCCGAGGGCCCGCTCCTTAGCCTCCTCTTTGGTCTTGCATTCGATGCACTGGGTGGTGACCGGCCGGGCGTAGAGCCGATCGAGGCTGATCTCCTCACCGCAGAGCTCGCACATGCCGAAAGTCCCGTTGTCGATCCGCTCCAGGGCTTTCTTGATCTTCTTGATCAACTTGTGCTCCCGGTCGCGGATGCGGAGCATAAAGTTGCGGTCCGCCTCCAGGGAGGCCCGGTCGGTGGGGTCCGGAAAAGTCTCTTTCTGGGTGGTCATCCCCGTGACCGTTTCCTCCGCCTGACTCAGGAGATCATCTATCTGCTGGGTCAACAGATCTCGAAAATAATCTATATCTTCCTGTTTCATGGCGCCTCGATTGGGTTAGATTCATATCTCCAAAAACATAAAGAGGAGAAATGTAGCATGGCGTGATGTCGGTGTAAAGAAAAAAATTGAGTGATCAGGAATTGGTGATTGGTGATT
>CAYNGG010000143.1:0-9389 GCA_964396575.1 uncultured Desulfobacteraceae bacterium
GTTATCGGCGGGCTGATTTAGGGGATGCGGACGCCATCTACCGGCTGCGCCGGTTCTATCTGAGGGAGGGGATTTGGCCGATCGGCCCCGCTACTTTTGTCCGGCGGTTTGAGTTTCTGCTGGAAAGGGGCTTTATCACCCTGGTAGCGGACACCGGGAGGGCCATCGTCGGCACCGCCACCGTCCACCCCGGCATCAATCTCGCATGGGAGAGTTGGCGCCTGGCCGCAGTCCAGGTTTCGCCCGCCTACCGACGGCGGGGGGTCGCCGAGGCGCTCACTCGCCGGGCGTTGGAGATCGCTTTCCAGGAAGGAGCGACCCGGGTTCATGTACTGACCCACCGGGACAACCTGGCGGCCACCCGCCTTTACCGGAAGCTGGGGTTTCTGACCACACCAACTGAAACAGCCACCCGGGGCAAAACAGCCTACGACGGCTACCGGGTTTTCTTCCTGCCCCGGCGGCTCTGGGAGAACCGGGAGACCGATGCCGCTCCCCCGCCACCAGAGGAGCCATCCATGACGCCTTTAGACGACGCCGATCGGGCGATCCTCAACCGAATCCAGTCCGATTTCCCCATCACCGCCGAGCCGTTCCGGACGGTTGCCGAGGAGCTGGATCTCGACCCGGACGAGGTGATCGAGCGCGTTGTCCGCCTCAAGGAGATTGGAATCATCCGCCGGATCGGGGGGAACTTCGTCCCGGAGAAGCTCGGGTTCGTGAGCACCTTATGCGCGGCCCGGGTCCCGGCAACGGCCATCGACCAATTCGCCCGGACGGTCAATCGTTACACCGGCGTGACCCACAACTACCAGCGGGATAACGACTACAACGTCTGGTTCACATTCATCGCCCCCTCCATGGCCGAAATCGAGGCTAACCTCCAGGCCATCTCCGCTGAAACCGGGGTTTCGGAGATCATCAACCTCCCCGCCACCCGGGTCTTCAAAATCAAGGCCCAGTTCGACGTCTGATCCGTGAAGGATATCCGAGCCGCCGCCGTCATCTGCCAGGCCCCGTTAGGTGACATTGACGGGAACCTGGCCCGGATGCGTCGGTGGGTTCACTCAGCCGCCGATAGGGGCGCGGAACTGGTCTGCTTTCCCGAGCTCAACATCACCGGCTATGCCGTCAGCCCCGAGATCCGGTCCGCCGCCATCGAGATCCCCGGACCGGTCACCGACCAGATGCTGGCATGGGCCGGGCACCATCGCATGACCATTCTGGGGGGCGCGGCCGAGCGCGCTCCGGACGGCCGGCTCCACGCGGCCCATCTGGCCGCCCTCCCCGACGGCCGTCTCCGGATTTACCGGAAGCTCCACATCGCCCCGCCCGAAGCGCCCTACTTTTCCCCCGGCGACGACCTCACCATGCTCCGGGTTGAGGGATCGACCGTCGGGGTTCAGCTCTGCTACGACGCCCACTTCCCCGAGCTGTCCACCCTCATGGCCCTCCGTGGAGCCGACCTGATCCTTGTCCCCCATGCCTCACCCCACGGCACGGCTGGAAAAAAACGCCGTTCCTGGGAGCGCCACCTGACCGCCCGAGCCTTTGACAACGGCCTCTACCTGATCGCCGTCAATCTCACCGGAGACAACGGCGCCGGCCTCACATTCCCCGGCACCGCCCTGGCCATCGATCCCGCCGGCCGCGTCCTGGCGGCCCTCACCCCGCCGGCGGGAGTCGAAGAGATGCTGGTGGTTGACCTCTCCGCCGGATGCCTGGACGCCGTGCGGGGGCACCGGATGCGCTACTTTCTGCCCAGGCGACGGCCCGACCTCTACGATCGGCTCACCCGGGATTTGAAAACGGAAGACGGGGAAGCCGACCCGCTGACCTGATCCCCGTTAGACGACGGGGATCTTATGGCGTTCCCCGCCAATCCGGATGGCATATCCATCCCCGTCATCAAAGAGGCGATCGGAGATGGCTATCAGGCAGGGCTCGGAAAACTTCACCGGCAGGCCGTCGTGGCGGGTATAGAGCTGGTCGTTCTTGACGTAAAGGTCTTCGGGAACAAGGGGAATCCGGGCTCCGGTGTTCAGGACCAGCCCGATCTCATCGCCTTCCATTTCGACCTCGAAAACGAACAGGGCCGTGTCCACATAGGGGAAATAGACCTTCTCCCGGCAGTCCTCGCGCTCCTGAAAGAGGAAAAATCCGTCTTCATCCCACCTGATGGATGCGTGGAAATAGCTGATGATCTTGTTGTGCTCGATCCGGCCATGGGGGTTGTGCCATCGGCCCTGGGCGTCGAGCCGGAAAACGGCCTCTTCCCTGGGGATAACGATTTCTTTCAACTGATTCTCCGTTTTGGCGATTTTCAGATGCGCAACCGCTGTTCCGAAACCGGGAATGACTCAAAGCCACAAAGCCCTGGAGACCGCCGCTTTGATCATCCTCAGCCATTCCCGCGCGACATCCCGCCGGCGCATTCCTCTGCTCCCTTGCCTGCTATCGCTCTCACCCCGCCTGCGTTTTCGCCCCGCAGGGAGGACTCCAGCTCCATATACCACTGATCCCCTTTCTTGTGAAAATAGAGAATGACCTCGGGGTGCTTGATCTTATCGGAATTCAAGACGTTGACCTTGGCCTTGACTTTGACCCGGCCCCGGGTGCCGGTGGAATCGAGGGAGCTTTCCAGGACCGAGTAGTCCATCACGTCGATCAGCTCCGGCTTGATCATGAACAGCTTTCGCATCAGCCGGGGGATGTCGATTTTCTCCCGATCTTCGGGGCTGTGGTAGGAGACGGCCTTATCGAAGTCCTTGAACTGGACGTCTTCCATGAAGCTCATGGAGATGGCCTCGATCAGTTGGAGATCTTCGGAAAAGAGGCCCAGGTAGATCGACCGGCCCCACTGGGAGTCATAGAAAATGTAGGCGCCGACGCCCAGGATCACCAGGATGAGCGCCACGGTTGATTTGCTCATTCGTCGTCTCCCGCAAAAAAGAGGTGAAAGAGGGTCAAGAGGGCAAACAGGGCGGTCAGGCCGGCCAGGATCAGCAGGGATGTCGAGTAGTCCCCATAACGGGCCTCGCCGATCCGGCAGGCGGTGAGGGCCTCGAAGCCCCACTTGACCGGCATCAGAGTCTCGATCCGCGCGGCCGCGCCCTCGAGGGTATGGGCCGGAAGGACGAACTTGGAAAAGACGATCTGGGGGATGATGGCCACGGGGACGGCGGCCACGGCTCGGGCCGGAGTCCGGCACCAGCGGGAGAGCATCAGCCCGAGGCTCATGCCGGCAAGATAGAGCCCGACCAGGGCGACCAGCGCCGGGGCCAGGATCAGGTCGGTGTCCACGGCCCGGTGGATCAGGACATAGAAGAGCGTCGTCTCGGCCAGGCCAATGAGGCCGAGGATCTTCATCTTGGCGGCGAGGTAGGCCGTCCGGCTCAGGCCGAACCGGCGTTCCCGCCGGTAGATGGGCGCCTCCCGGGCGATCTCCCGGCAGGCGTTGATGCAGCCGAGCCAGACCGCGGACAGGGCAATGACGAAAAAGAGGCTCTCGGTGGCCGGCCAGTCCCGCCATCTCAGGATCACGATGCCGGCAATGAGCGGGGCCTGGCCGATCATCCAGGCGAGGGTGGCCAGGTCGCCGAGGAGGATCTCGAAGTACCGTTCGGCGAGAATCCCGTATTGCCGTTTATCGATCAGTCGGCCCATGGGCGGCTCCGGCGGCGGACAGGCGGGGTTCGAGATAGCGGCGGTAGTGAGCCGAGCCCCGGTATCGGTTTTGAAGCGCCAGGGGATCGGCTCGGGCCGTGGCCTCGAAAAGCTCGATGAGGTCCCGGACGCCGAAAAAGCCCGTGATTTCCTCGCTGGGACCGAAGTAGGCCAGGCGGCCGCCGTGGATAAAGGCCAGGACGTCGAAGAGGTGAGCGTGCTGCATCAGGTGGGTGGTCATGACCACCGTCCGTCCGCGTTTGGCCATGTCTGCCAGAAGCCGCATCATCCCCCGCTCGAGACCGGGGTCTAAGCCCGCGGTGGGCTCGTCTAAGAAAAGGAGCCGGGGACGGTGGATCAGCTCGACCCCGATGTTGACCCGTTTCCGCTGGCCGCCCGAGAGCCGGGCGATCTTGGTGGCCCCGTGATTTCGGAGGCCGAGCTGGTAGAGGACCTTGCCCACCCGAAAGTCGATCTTCTCAGCCGGCGTTTCCGGCGGGAGGCGGAGCCGGGCGGCATAGTGGAAAGCCCGCTCGGCGGTGAGGGTCCGGTGGACCACGTCGTCCTGGGGAACGTATCCGATTAGACGGCGCAGGGCGAGGTCGGCCCGGTCGCCGGGAATGCCGTTTAAGACCACCGATCCCTCAGTGGGCCGGCGGAAGCCGGTCAGGCAGGTCAGCAGGGTGGTCTTGCCGGAGCCGCTGCCGCCGATGAGGCCCATCAGCTCGTTTGGCTTGACGGCCAGGGAAATGTCGGCGATGAGGGTCTTTCGCCACCCGACCCGGACGGTCAGGTGCCGGCCGCTGACCGGGTAGTCGGTTAGAGGCGGGTCCGCCGGAGTCGGATGAGCCTTGCCGGTGCCGTCCATGGCGCGGGGGCGCCCCGGCGTGGATCAACCGGGGCGCGAATCGCTACTGACGGCTTCCGGCCGCGTTGAGCCACAATGTGATGGGACGGTCCTCCTCGGTGGTGCAGGCGTGGTAGATGGCCGCCGGAATCCGGTAGTTGTCCTCGCCGGGGTGGGCCGCCAGCCATTTCTCCCGCATGGCCTTGACCACCCGGAAAGCCGGGGAGCTCACGTCCACCACGCTCCGTTCGATGACCAGCTCGAGCCGGCTGTTGCGTTCCTCTAAGTGCATCAGGGCGGCGATGGGGATGCCGATGGGCTCCCACTGGTCAAAGTCCTGCTCGAGGTTCCGGATAGCGGCCATCTGGCCGGTAGCCCCGTTGGCCACGAGCCCGAAGACCGTCTGGCCGAGGTTGTAAGTGTAAGTCCGGTCGAACCAGGTGGGGTTGGAGCCCCGGCCGTCATAGCCGTAGAAGTGGGTCTGGGTTTTAAACGACGGCACCGATTTCTTGTAGATATTGGCGATTGCCGGGGGGATCTCGCCGCCTTCGACAATGGCCTTTTCGTTTTCCAGAGTTTGCTGGAGGGTCTTCAGCGAGATGATCGACGGCTTCATCAGGAGGTGGCCCTCACCGTCGTAATTCTGGAAGAGGATGTGCCCGAAGGCGTCCGGGTCGAGGCCGTCGTCCCGGAGCACTTTTTCGTAGTGCCGGCGCTCGATGCCGATCTTGTATTCGCCGGTCTCCCGGAGATAGTTGAGGTAGGTCCGGACGAGGCCCATGACGACTTTGTCGGTTTCCACCTGGGAGAATTGGAAGTTGCCGTGGCTGTCCCGCTCGGTGAGAAGTCCCTCTCGGAAGAACTCCGGCAGGTCGTTGAAAAGGTCGTCGTCCCGGGTGGACCAGATGGGGAGAGACTCGCCCTCGCGGCTCAGCCGGGCGAGCCGCCTCAGGTGGTCGAGCTTGTCCTCCAGGTGCGGGAAATCGTCGTGGAAGTCGGTGTCGTGGCTTTTGTTATAGTCGGCGATGATGGTGTTGAGCTTGATGATAAAGACCTGGATTTCATTGATGAACTCCAGGAGCCCTTCGGGGATGACGATGACCCCGTAGCTCTTGCCGGCCGCGGCCCGGCGGACGATCCCGTTGCAGATCACCCGGGAGACGTGGCGGAGGGTCATGCCGTAGGCGGTGTAATCCACGGTGCCCGCTGCCTCGGCCCGCTCCAGCCGGCGGTCGTCGATGTAGTCGGCCAGGTCCTCGCCGATGAGGGTGATGTTGGCGTGGGTCTGGAGGGCCACCTCGAGGGCGAGGTGGCTGGCCACCCGGCCCATGACCTTGCAGATGTGCCAGTATTTGACATCCGATGCGCAGTCGGTGCAGAGGTTGGAGATCTCGCAGGCAAACCCCCTTGCCGCCGAGTGAAACCCGAAGGACATGGCGCAGAGCGGGTCGCCGTCGGCGTCCCGGACCTGGATGTCGCCGTCGATGGTCTTGGGCACGCCGATGACCTGGATGCCGTCTTCAATCATTTCCTGGGCGAGAAAGGCGGCGTTGGTGTTCGAGTCGTCCCCGCCTACCACGACGAGGGCGTCGAGCTTCAGGTCCCGGCAGGTCTTCCGTGCCTGGTCCATTTTCCGGACGGTGTCGATCTTGGTCCGGCCGGTCCGGATCATCCCGAAGCCGCCGAGGTTCCGATACCGGTCCACCAGGTCGGCGGTCAGCTCGATGGCCTCGCCCTCGATGATCCCGTCAGGCCCCTGAATGAACCCGAAGATCGTGTTGTCGGGGTTGGCCGCCTTGGCGGCGTCGAAGATGCCGGCGATGACGTTGTGACCGCCGGGGGCGGGGCCGCCGGAAAAGACGATCCCGATATTGCGCCGGCGGGTGTACCGCTCCCGGGTTGCCTCGTCCGGGTCCGGGACCCCGACGAGGGTCTGGACCTGGTTGTCCATGATGTCAGGAAGCCGCCGGGCGGCTTCCGGGTGGATCTGGAAGCGGAACCGATCGGTCTGCTCCAGGCCGGTGACGGGGGTGTTGAAGACCTCACAGGACGGGGGGATGGTTTCCCGCCGCTCGATCAGCTCCGGGTTGACGTTGCTGACGATGCTCTGAATATGAGGGTTGTCCAGCAGGGGCTCGTGGGGTATCGGTTTTCTGGATGTCATGGGGTGCCTCCGTCGATACGATGTCGGTTCATGGCCGGCTTCGGCCATTTGGACGCAATCGTTACAAAAATCAAGCTATAATAAACGGCGCCCGGCCAGCCTGTCAAGGTCAATCGATGGGCTGAACCGGCTTCAGCCGTTGATGGGATATAAAGATGCCAACGGCGCTCGGCAAATGGGGCAAGATCAAAATAATCGTTTACATCATCGTCCATCTGCTATATAAAACCTGCGATTTTGCTTGCATTACGCCCCTAATGTAAGGAACCTGCCATGAAAAAGGGAAGCAAGAAAGAAGCGGCTGAGATCATCTGCCCGCGCTGTCATCATACCGAGATCATCTACTTGCCCCAGCAGGAGATGCCCAATTGTCCTCAGTGCAGGAACGTCCGGATGGTTTTCCGGGAGCTGCTCACCGAGGGAAAATCCTATTGAGGGAAAACCCGGCCCGGCAAGGTCCGGGCGGTTTTGGAAATCCGGTAACCCCATTTCAACCCCTAACAAAGGAGATAAAAAGACATGCGGAGTGTATGGATGAAAGGTTGGATCGTACTGGTCGTCGTGGCCTGTTTTGCCCCGTTTGCCATGGGCGCGGACGTGGAGCTGGCCAAGAAATCCACCCTGGAGAAAATCCAGAAGGCGGGCGAGATCCGGGTCGGCTTCGAAGCCGGCTACATGCCCTTCGAGATGACTGACAAAAACGGGAACTTCGTCGGGTTTGACATCGACATGGCCAAGGAGATGGCCAAGGCCATGGGCGTGAAATTCGTCCCGGTCAACACCGCCTGGGACGGGATCATCCCGTCTTTGATCACCCAGAAGTTCGACATCATCATGAGCGGGATGACCGTGACTCAGGAGCGGAACCTCAAGGTCAACTTCGCCGATCCTTACATCATCGTCGGCCAGACCATCCTGATCGACAAGAAGCATGAAGGGACGGTCAAGTCCTACCGGGACTTAAACGATGCCAAATTCGTCGTCACCTCCAAGCTGGGCACCACCGGCGAGCAGGCGGTGAAGCGGATGATCCCCCGGTGTACCTACAAATCTTTTGAGACCGAGACCGAGGCCGCCCTCGAGGTAATCAACGGCAAGGCGGACGCCTTTGTCTATGATCTCCCCTACTGCGTGGTCTTTTTCGCCGAGCAGGGCAAGGACAAGCTGATTTTCCTGGACGAGCCCTTCACCTACGAGCCCCTGGCCTGGGCGGTCAACAAGGGCGACCCCGACTTTCTCAACTGGCTTGACAATTTTCTGCGCCAGATGAAAAACGACGGCCGCTACGACCGGATCTACAACAAGTGGATCAAGAGCACGGACTGGTACCAGAACGTCAAATAAGGGGCTGACCCCTCCGCCGGCCCCGGCCATCGGCCGGGGTTCGGCGGAAACCGGAGATCGTCAGAGGGGCGGATGGAATCGAAAGCGCGGAAGCCGGGAAATCGGGGACGGAGCTACTACGCCTGGGTCGGGGTCTTTTTCCTCATCCTCTTTTCGGTGGTTGGGGGCCTCTACTACGCGGCGCTCCAGATTGACTACGTCTGGCGATGGTACGCCATTCCCCAGTATTTTGTCTATGAGGCGGAGGTGGAGATCCGTTCGGAGATCGACGGCGACGTGGTCTCGATCACCGAACGGGGGAAGACGGCTCTGGTCCATATCAAGGGCAACTACGGCGATGAGACCTACGAGGTGCCGGCCGGCGGCGTGGCCGTCTATGAGGGCGACCTTATCTTTCCGGGCGACGTCGTGGGGAGCTTCACCCGATGGCAGGTGGGGATTCTGCTCCAGGGTCTCTGGCTGACCATCAAAGTCAGTTTCATCGCCATCTGTTTCGGGGTGATCATCGGGCTGATAGCCGGCCTGGCACGGGTTTCGAGCAACCCCGCGCTCAAGTGGAGCTCAATCACCTACATCGAGCTGATCCGGGGGTCGCCGCTCTTGGTCCAGATCTTCATCTGGTACTTTGTGCTGGGGACCTTGATCAACACCCTTCTGGCCAAGCAGGGAATCCCTTTGGTTTCGCCCATCTGGTTCGGAGTGGCGGCCCTGGCCTTTTTCACCGGGGCCTATGTGGCCGAGATGGTCCGGGCCGGGATTCAGTCGATCCACCGGGGCCAGACGGAGGCCTCCCGGTCTTTGGGGATGACCTACACCCAGTGCATGGTCCATGTGGTCCTGCCCCAGGCCATGCGGCGGATTCTGCCGCCTTTGGCCGGTCAGTTCATCAGCCTGATCAAGGACTCATCCCTGCTGGGGATCATCGCCATCCGGGAGCTGACCAAGGCCACCCGGGAGGTGGTCACCACCAGCCTCCAGCCCTTTGAGATGTGGTTTGTCTGCGCCCTGCTCTATCTCGTTTTGACGTTTTCGCTCTCCATGTTCGTGCAGTATCTGGAAAGGAGGACCCTGATCTAGTGATCGACGTCCGAAACGTTTACAAGACCTTCTATGTGCCCGATGAGCTACATGCCCTGGTTGATGTGACCAGCCACATCGATTCCGGCGAGGTGGTGGTGGTGATCGGCCCGTCTGGATCGGGCAAAAGCACCTTTCTCCGGTGCATCAACCAACTGGAAACCGCCACCAGCGGGCACATCTACATTGACGGAGTGGACATCCTGAACCCCCGGACGGACATCAACAAGGTCCGTGCCGAGGTGGGGATGGTCTTCCAGCAGTTCAACCTCTTTCCCCACAAGACGGTGC